>CBFGMY010000114.1:0-13458 GCA_965650055.1 uncultured Devosia sp. | reverse complement strand
CATCCCCCACCCTTGATCCCTCCCCGCAAGGGGGAGGGCGTCGACTGCGGGCTAGCGGCCTAGAGGTAGCCGCCTTCCTTGGCAGCGGTGTCATAGGCAGCCTTCACGTCGGCCAGTGCGGTGGCAGCATCTTCAGTGCCGGCCATGAACTCGGCCAGTTCGGACGACAGGGCCGTGTGCAGCAGGCCCATATAGGGCTGCATCGGGTAGGCACGGGCGCCGGCATTGGCGGTGGCGATCACGCCGACGGCAGCCGGACCGGGCTCGTAGCCGGCGACCAGCCAGGTGGCGACGGCCGGGTTGGCGGCGACCATTTCCGGGCTGATGCCATGCACCATGGCCTGGAACGAGGCGGCAGCGTCTTCGTCCGAGATGTTCTTGGCGATGGTGAAGCCGTCCCACCACAGCGCCACGGCCGGGATGGTGCCGCCACCGATGGTCGGGGCCGCGGCCAGTACGGTATTGGCGACGACGCCGTCGGCAGCACCTTCATCGTCGATGGTGGCGCCGGCCAGCGAACCCCATTCGACCATCATGGCGGTGTTGCCGGCTTCATACTCGGCCTTGATGCCATTGGCGTCGAAGGTCAGGTAATCCGGGTCCATATAGGCGGTCAGGGCGCGCATGGTCTCGAGTACCTTGGCGCCGTTCTCGTTGTCGATCGCCAGCTCGGCCGAGCCGGGGGCGAAGAACTCGGCGCCAGTGCCGAGATAGGCGTTGACGAATTCAGCCGCCAGGTCCCAGCCCGGCTTCACGGATGCGGCGACCGGATATTCCATGGCGCCCGATGCCTTGATCTTCTCGGCGGCGGCCAGGATGTCTTCATAGGATTTGGGTTCGGCGGCGCCAGCGGCGTCGAGCACGTCCTTGCGATAGAACAGGTGCTGCGCATTGCCCATGAAGGCGATGGCCATGACCTTGCCGTCGATCTTGATGAGCTGGTTGGGCTGCAGCGATGCGCCATACTTGGCCACCAGATCGTCGAGCGGACGGATCAGGTCGTCGTTCAGCAGCGGCACGATGGAGTTGTTGGCGACCACTGCGACCGTATATTCGGCTGGGTTGATCGAGAGCGCCGGAACCTGGAGGTTCTTGTGCTCGGCATTGGCATTGGCGGTGACGGTCACCGTGTCCGAAGCACATTCCTCGGCCGTGGTATTGACGAGACGCAGGGCCTCGAAGTCATTGGACAGGATCCGCACCGAACCGGCGCCCTCGATCCCGCAGTCAGCAAATGCCGCGCCGGCGGTGAGGCACAGGACCCCGAGCGATACAGTCGTCTTCAACATAAGCTTCATTTCGTTCTCCTGACGGCTAGAACGGCGCTCACTGGGCCAGATGCGCCGGCCGTCCCCTGTTGTCGTTACGCTCCCGCGGCTGGCGTGATCCCAAGCTCAACTTTCGATCGGCGCCCGCCTTTGTCTTCCGCACGTCACAATTGGTAGCAGGCTTGCATACGAATGCAATACACATTTGCATTCGTATGCAACGAGCCGCCGAAATGGCCTGCCATTTGTGCGTGGGTGACGGCTTCCTGGAAAGAACATCTCCACTCGGCGGCCAACATGCCTGCCGGTTTGCCCCTTAGGTGCAGAGGCGCTAGCGCTGCGCGAGGCTGGTCGATTCTCAGATAATCAGGGGGCAGTCCATGACTGACACGCCCCTGACGCCGCCGCCGCTGAGCAGGGTTTCGAGTAGCGCAGCGCCCTCGTCGCCCTTCGGAAATGTGGCAGGGGCGGCGGCGGTCAGTTGCGGCCGCAGTCTCCTTTGGATACGGTCTGGAAATCGCCGTATGGTGCCTTGATCGAAGTCTGGGACGCCTGGCGTCGGACTAGGGCGTCGGCACGACACCCTCAGCCGCCAGAAAAGAGCCGCCTGTCACCCGCGGCGCAAAGAGGGGCGAGCCGGAGCTCGCCCCTCTAGATAGACTCTTACTTGCCCCAGATCTTGGCATACTCGTCGCGATAGCCATTGCCCGGGTCGAACAGGTTGTTGTCGCCGCCGTCGAAGGAGATGTTCTCCTTGGTCACCACATGCAGCGGCGAGGTGTAGCCGGACCATTCCTCGCCCTGGATGGCGCGGTTGAGTTCGTCGATCAGCTGCCAGCCCTGGAGGTTGAGGGGCTCGGCCACCGTCACCGCCTGGTACTGGCCAGTGCGAATGCGCTGATAGGCGCTTTCCGAGCCGTCGCCGGCTGCCACCGCCTTGGGTGCGCCGTCGCCGGGAATGCCGGCTGCAGCCAAGGCCGGTCCCATGAAGTCGAAATAGATGTCGTTGATGGCCAGGGCATGGGTCCAGCTGGCACCATACTTCTGCAGCAGCGCCGTGGTCAGCGAGGGCATGCGGGTCGAGGTATCGGCGATGGGCGTGTCGACATATTCGAGCACAGTGCCACCCAGAGCTTCGATCGTCTCCTTGATCTTGTCCGCCTTGGCGATGGCGATGGCATAGGTGGAGTCGGTGAAGATGACGACGCCCGGCTTGCCGCCGGCATCGGCGAAGGCCCACTTGGCCGCGGCTGCCGACACTTCCATGGCATCGGTCGAGACGTTGGCGAAGATGCCGCTGGCCGGATCGGGTCCGATGACGGGGCCGGCATGCCAGCTGACGATGGGGATGCCCGCAGTCTTGACCTGTTCGAGCGCCGCCTGCTGCTCGACGGCGTCGAAGCCGTTGATGATGATGCCATCCGGGTTGAGCGCGAGTGCCTGGCCGAAGGCAGCAGCGCGGCCCTGAATCGAACCGGCGCCATCGAGCACGTTGATGGTCCAGCCGATCTTGGTGGCCGCTTCCTGCACGCCCTTGGTGACACCCAGGATGCCGCCATTCTTGAGATCGCCGGCAAGGACGACGATGGACTTGCCTGCGGCAGCGGCCGGACCAGTGGTCGGGCCGTCCCAGGTGGTCTTCTGGCCGGCATATTTCTGCACTTCTGCCATGGCGTCCGAGATCGCATCGGCGAAGGCCGGGCTGGCGGCCATGAGCGCCAGCATGGAGATAGTAAAGGTACGACGCAGCATTGTTGGTTCCTCCTGTTGTGCTGTCGTTATTTCGAGCCGGCACCCTTTTTGCGCTGGGCATATCCGGCGATACCGATGGCGATGAGCAGCGTGGCGCCATTGAAGAGAGGTTCGACCCAGAAGCTGCCGCCGAACTGCTGGATGCCGGCGATGCCGACTGCCAGGATCATGACGCCAATGATGGTGCCCCACACATTGACGCGGCCCGGCTTGATGGTGGTCGAGCCAAGGAAGGCACCGACCAAAGCGGGCAGCAGGAATTCGAGGCCGACGCTGGCCTGGCCGATGCGCAGCTTTGAGGCCAGCAGGACGCCGGCAAAGGCGGTGAGCAGCCCCGAGGCCACGAAGGCGCCGACGACAAACTTGCGGGTCGGGATGCCGTTGAGCTCGGCGGCGCGCTGGTTGGCCCCGATGGCGTAGAGGTAGCGGCCGATGGGCGTGTAATCGAGCACCACCCAAAGCACGAGCGTGATGGCGAGCACGTAATAGGCCGTGATCGGCAGGCCGAAGAGGAAGGTGCCATTGACCGCATAGAAGGCGTCGGGCAGCACACCGACCATCTGCCGGCCGCCCGTATGCCAGAGCGCCAGAGCATAAAGGATGGTGCCGGTACCCAAGGTGGCGATGAAGCTGTCGATGCGGGCGACCTCGACCAGGAGGCCATTGAGCACGCCCACGGCGACGCCCAGGCACAGCACGATACCGACAGCCATCGGCCAGGGCAGGCCGTACATGGTCTGCAGCGAGATGGCGAGGATGTGCCAGAGCACGATGCCATAGCCGACAGTCAGGTCGATGCGGCCGGCCACCATCGGGATCATCGCGGCCAGCGACAGCAGGGCGATGATCGCCTTGTCCGAGAGGATGGCGCGCAGGTTGAGGATGGTCGGAAACGTGGTGGGCAGCAGGATCGAGAACAGTACGATCAGCGCCAGTGTCAGGATGACCAGGCCATAGCTCGGCAGCATGCGCAGCAGCTTGACCGCAGGAGACAGGCCGGCCAGTTCGTCCTTGGTGGGCTCGATGGCGTTTGATTCAATGGACGGCATTTGCAGACCTCAAGCAGCGTCACCGGCCGAAGCGGCCTGGATAAGGGTTTCGGTGGAGAGTTCGACACCGGTCAGCTCGGCGACCGGCAGGCCGCGCGAGAACACGATGGCGCGGTGGCAGATATTGGCGATCTCCTCGAAGTCGGTGGAGATGACGAGCACGCCCATGCCCGACGCCAGCGCCTCGAAGAGGAGATGGTAAATCTCGGCTTTGGCGCCGACGTCGACGCCAGCGGTGGGATCTTCGGTCACCAGCAGGCGCCGCCCCGATTCCAGCCAGCGGCCGACGATCACCTTCTGCTGGTTACCGCCCGACAGGGCTTCGATGGGCAGCGACGGATCGTTGGGAGACAGCCCGACCTGTGCGCCGATATCGCGCGCCAGCATTTCCTCCTGCCGCGGCGTCATCAGCGAGAAGAGGCCGCGCCCGGTGGCCGACGGGTTGATGAAGGCGTTTTCTCGGATGGTGAGACCCGTAGCGACGCTTTCGCGCACCCGGTCACGAGCGACGAGGCCAATGCCATCGCGCATCGCCGTCTGTGGCGACGACAGGTCCGGACTGCGCCCATCGAGCACTACGCGACCGCCATGCTTGCGGCCACCGACCAGGGCCCTGCCGATATCCTCGTGCCCGGCGCCGCGCAACCCGGCCAGGCCGAGCAGTTCGCCGCGCCGGATATCGAAACTGACGGGACCGACGTTGCGCGTTGTCAGTTTGTCGACGCTGAGAATGGCGGGACCGTCGAGCACGGCCGGGCGCTGGATCTCGCGGGTCTTGCGGCCGACGATCAGCCCGACCAGTTCGTCGGGTGTGGTGTGCGCAACGTCGCGCATCGCGACCAGTTGGCCATCGCGCAGCACGGCGACGCGGTCAGCGATCAGAAAGATTTCGTCGAGCCGGTGGCTGACATAGATCATGCCCACGCCCCGCTCACGCAGCGGTCGCAGGGCGGAAAACAGGCGCTCCACCTCGTCGGCCGGCAGGCTTGCCGTGGGTTCGTCCAGCACCAGGAAGTCGCATTCGGCGGCCAGAGCGCGGGCGATCGCCACCAGCGACTTCTGCGTGCGCGACAGGCTCGAGACGCGCGCCGATGCCGGGAAATCCGCATCGACCAAAGCCAGCGCGCGTTCGGCCTTGGCCTGCGTCGCCGCCCAGTCGATCCGGCCCATCCGGCTTTCATAGCCGAGCAGCATGGCGACGTTCTCGGCCACGGTCATCCATTCGATCAAGCCCAGATCCTGGTGGATGAAAGCGACCTTCTGCCCGGAGGCGCGGCCCGCTTCATGGGCATAGGCCACACCATCGACCGAGACCTGTCCGGAGTCGGGATTGTGAATGCCGCCCAGCACCTTGATCAGCGTCGACTTGCCGGCGCCGTTCTCGCCCAACAGGGCAACGATCTCGCCGCGCCCGACCTTGAGCGATACCCCGCGCAAGGCCTGCGTGCCGCCAAACGATTTGACGACGCGATCAAAGAATAAGCCGCCCGCGGCTTCGTCCATCGATTGCTCCTCCCCCGGCCCCTTGTTTTGATCTTAGGTTTACCGGTAACGTAATGACAACCTGATCCAATGGTCCCAGCGTGTCAAGCAAAAAAGATATCGATAACAATTCAGCTGGAAGCGCGCCGCCGGAACGCCGAACCGCAGCTGGACTGAGCGATATTGCGCGGCTGACCGGTGTCTCGAAAATGACGGTGAGCCGGGTGCTGCGCGGTGGCACCGGCTTTTCGGAGAACACCCGCCGCAAGGTGCTGGAGGAGGCCGAGCGCCTGGGTTACGTACCCAACCGGCTCGCCTCGGCCTTCGCGGCCGACCAGGCCTCGACCCTGGTGGGCGTCTGCGTGCCCCGGCTGACATCGGGCCTGTTCGGGCATGTGCTCGATGGGCTGGACCGCGCGCTGTCGCGGCTCGGCTACCAGATGATGATCGGCTGCAGCAACCATTCCCAGCCCGAGGAAGAGGAATGGGTCCGCCAGATCGTGAGCTGGCGTCCGGCCGGCGTCATCCTGGCGGGGCGCAGCCACACGCCGGGCACGGTGCAGATGCTGTCGAGCGGTGGCATACCCGTGGTTGAGATGTGGGACCTCACCACCAGCCCCATCGACCTGTCGGTCGGCTTTTCGCATTTCGACTGCGGTGTCGAGATGGCGCGCTTCGCGCTCAACCAGGGCCGCCGCCGCGCCGCCTATCTCGGCGCCCATTCGCGCAGCGACGTGATGGGGCAGGCGCGGCTCGACGGTTTCGCCTCCGCCATGGACGAAGCGGGGCACCCGGTGGTCGAACGCGAAATCCTCGAGGATGCGCCGAGCTTCTATGCGGGCTTCTACGGTCTCGAAATCCTCCTGGCGCGCCAGCCGGACCTCGACCTCGTCTATTTCCACAATGACGAAATGGCTATTGGTGGGCTGGCGTTTTGCCAGGCGCGCGGCCTGCGGGTGCCCGAGGATATCGGCATTGCCGGCTGGGGTGGCATGGAAGCCGCGTCCATCCTGCCCAAGCGCCTCACCACCACGGTCGTTCCCACGACCGGCCTCGGCACGCAGGCGGCCCGCGCACTGGTTGCCCGCATCCGGGGGGAGCCGACCCGGCGCGTCATCGCCGTGCGCACAAGGCTGATCGAAGGCGAAACGGTCTGATCAGGGCCGCTGCGCGCCGTTCCGGTTGAGCACCACGCTGTAAAGACTGGTCGTTGCGGTGATGAACAACTGGTGCTTGGCGCGGCCGCCGAAGCAGAGGTTGGACACGCCTTCGGGCACCCGTATCAGCCCCATCAGCTCGCCCTCGGGCGAAAGGCAGCGCACGCCATCACCAGCCGACGACCAGACATTACCCTCGCTGTCGAGCCGTATGCCATCGGCCGCACCCACCGCGATAGCGTGGAACGGCCTCCCATGGCGCGGTCGGCCGTCGACCATGTCGAAGACCAGGATATGCCTGGCGTCATCGGCATACATCCGGCCGGTATCGGCCACGTAGAGCCTGCTCTCGTCCGGACTAAAGGCCAGGCCATTGGGGCAGTTCATGTCGGTGATAACCGCCGCGATGCTCCCGTCCGGGTCGACTCGATAGACGTTGCAGGGCAGTTCCTGCTCGCTCCTGAAGCCCTCATAGTCGGTCTGGATACCGTAATGCGGATCGGTGAACCAGATGGTGCCATCGCTGGTGACCACCACGTCGTTTGGGGAATTGAGCCGTTTGCCCTCAAAGCCATCGGCGATGACGGTGATCGCGCCATCCCATTCGGTGCGGGTCACCCGGCGCGTGCCATGCTCGCATGATACCAGTCGTCCCTGCCGGTCGCGGGTATGGCCATTGCTGTAGTTGGACGGTTGCCGGAAAGTGCTGACGCCGTCGGGCGACCAACGCAGGATCCGGTTGTTGGGAATGTCCGAAAACAACAGGCATCCCATGTCGCCGAACCAGACCGGACCCTCGACCCAGTCAAAGCCCGTCGCCAGCCGCTTGACCGGCGCGTTACCCATGACGAAGCGCCCGAAGCGTTCGTCGAAAACCTCGAAATCCGACACGTGCTGTTCCCGTCAGGAGAATGCGATCTGCACCTTCATCGCCTGCGAGCGATCCGATGCCAAGGTGAAAGCCTCGACGCTTTGCGCCAGTGGCATCGTCTGCGAGATCAGCGGCTTCACATCGATCAGCCCCTTGCGCATCAGCTCGACGCCGATGGCGAACTCGCTGTGGAAGCGGAACGAGCCGCGGATGTCGAGTTCCTTGCTGGTAATGGCCTGCATCGGCACAGTCATGTCGCCGCCCAGCCCGAGTTGCAGCACGACGCCCCGCGGCCGCAGCGCGCCGATGCCGCCTGCCAGTGCGACCGCTGCCCCGGAGCATTCGTAGAGCGCGTCGAAGTAGCCCTTATCTGCGCCATAGGCGGCCAGGGCATCCGGTTCGCTGGCCGAATTGATGGTGCGGTCGGCGCCGGCCTTGCGCGCGATGGACAGCGTGAAATCGGAGAGATCGGTGGCGACGATTTCGGCCGCACCGGCCCGGCGCGCCGCCAGGATGGAGAGCACGCCGATCGGGCCGCAGCCTGTTACCAAGACCCGCTTGCCGAACAGGTCGCCCGCCCGGCGCGTTGCATGCAGCGTCACCGCCAGCGGTTCGGCCATCGCCGCCTCACCGGCACTCAGCCCATCCGCCACCGCACACTGGCTGGCCTTGGCCACCAGTTTCTGCCGGAACGCGCCCTGGATATGCGGGAACGGCATGGCCGAGCCATAGAAGCGCATGTTAAGGCACTGGTTGGGCAGACCCTCGGCGCAGTAGCGGCAGCTGCCGCAGGGCCGCGATGGCGAAACCGCCACGAGCTGGCCCTTCTCAAGGCCCGTTACGCCCTCGCCGATCTCTTCCACAAAGGCAGAGACCTCATGGCCCAGGATCATGGGCTCGCGCAGCCGGACGGTGCCGAAACCACCATGGTTGAAGTAATGCAGGTCCGACCCGCAAATGCCGCCCGTCGCCAGCCGCAGCCCGACCTCGCCGGGCCCCACCGCTTCCTCCGGACGATCTTCGATCCGCAAATCCTTAGCGGCATGAATGACAATCGACTGCATCACAGCACCGGGGTCAGGAGGGGGCGGCCGGCAAAATGCGCCGCCAGGTTGTCGCGCACCAACTGGCCCATAGCCTGCCGGGTTTCTATCGTGCCCGAAGCGTGGTGCGGTTGCAGCAGCACATTGTCCAGCGTCAGGAAGCGCGGGTCGAGCTTGGGCTCGCCCTCGAACACGTCGAGTGCGGCCGAACCGAGCCGCCCCGAGGCGAGGGCGTCAATCAGCGCGTTTTCGTCGATATTGGACGCCCGCGAAATGTTGATCAGCATGCCTTCTGACCCCAGCGCCTCGATCACCGCCTTGCCCACAACGTGGCGCGTGGCGGCAGATGCGGCGAGGGTCACGAACAGGAAGTCCGACCGCTCGGCCAGCGCCACAGGATCGGCAATGAACTCCCATTGGCTGGCATAGTCCTTGGGCCCGATGTCGGAATAGGCGATGTCCATGTCGAAGCCGGCGAGCCGCTTGGCGACCTCGTAGCCGATGCGGCCCAGGCCGAGAACACCGGCGCGCCGGCCCCAGACGCGGCGCTTCAGGGGGTAGAGCCCCTTGCTGGCCCACGATCCGTCCTTGACCCAGGTCTCGGCACCAATGACGCCGCGCGACTGCGCCAGCATCATGGCGATGCCCAGGTCGGCCACGTCATTGGTCAGGACGTCGGGCGTGTTGCTGACGCGGATGCCGCGCGCCCGGCAGGAATCGAGGTCTACCGCATCGAACCCCACGCCATAGACGCTGATCACCTCGAGACTGGGGCAGGCAGCTATGATCTGGGCGTTGGCACCCAGTTCGCCGCGCGTGGCGATACCACGAATCCGCGGCCCGACCTCGGCCAGCAACGCCGCCTTGTCCTCCGCTTCGAAGTAGCGATGCGCCGCATACGCGGCATCGAGCGGCGTCTGGTCCCATTCTGGGTAGGGACCCATCTGCAATATCTCTGGCTTGGTCATGGTGGCTGTTGCAATTCCGGCTTGACACAAAATGTTATCGATATCAAAACAGCTACCGAAGCGTTTGTCGAGAGCGAATTTTGGAGGTGCCGTGTCTATCCAACTGTTCAGCCTGGAAGGGCGGCGCGCATTGATCACCGGCTCGTCGCAGGGCATCGGGCTGGCGCTGGCCAAGGGTTTGGCGGCTGCCGGCGCCCAGGTCGTTCTCAATGGTCGCGACGCCGGAAAGCTGGCGGCCGCGGCAGCACAGGTCCCCGGAGCGGTCACCCTGGCTTTCGACGCGACCGACCACGACGGCGTGCGCGCTGCGGTCGATCGGTTCGAGGCGGAAACCGGCGCCATCGACATCCTGGTCAACAATGCCGGCATGCAGCACCGCGCCCCGCTCGACGAATTCCCCGCCTCCGCCTTCGAACGGCTGCTGCAGACCAATATCGCCAGCGTGTTCCATGTCGGCCAGGCCTGCGCCCGCCATATGATCGGGCGCGGCAAGGGCAAGATCATCAACATTGCCAGCGTGCAGACCGCCCTGGCCCGACCCTCGATCGCCCCCTATACCGCCACCAAGGGCGCCGTGGGCAACCTGACCAAGGGCATGGCGACCGACTGGGCGCGGCATGGCCTGCAATGCAACGCCATCGCGCCGGGCTATTTCGATACGCCGCTCAATGCCGCGCTGGTGGCCGACCCGCAATTTTCCGCCTGGCTGGAAAAGCGCACCCCGGCCGGCCGTTGGGGCAATGTCGACGAGCTCGTCGGCGCTGCGATTTTCCTCTCTTCCGATGCCTCGAGCTTCATCAACGGCCACATCCTCTATGTCGATGGCGGCATAACGGCCTCGCTGTGAGCACGCTGCGCGTCGTCGTCATGGGCGTTTCCGGCTGCGGCAAGACCACGGTCGGCATGGCCCTGGCCGAGCGCCTGGGCGCCCGCTTCGTCGAGGGCGACCGGCTGCACCCCGAGGCCAATGTCGCCAAAATGGCCGCCGGCACCCCGCTGACTGATGCCGACCGCTGGCCTTGGCTCGACGCCGTCGCGGTGGCGCTGGCCGGCGACGCTCCGGTCATCGCCAGCTGCTCGGCACTGAAGCGGGTCTATCGTGATCGCCTGCGCGGCGGCCTGAGCACGCCACTGCACTTCCTGCACCTGGCGGGCGACCGGGCGATCCTGGCCCGACGCATGGGCGAGCGGCCGGGTCACTACATGCCCGTCAGCCTGCTCGACAGCCAGCTGGCGACGCTGGAGCCGCCGGCGCCGGACGAAGCCCTGACATTGCCAATGGACATGCCGATTGATCGGCTGGTCGAAACCGCCGTTGCCGCATTCACGAAAGGACCATCATGAGCAGACCCGCAGCCCTTGTCGGAGCAGGCGCCATGGGCGGCGCCATCGGTGCCCGCCTCGCCCAATCCGGCACGACCCTGCGCGTTTACGACCGCAGCCCGGACAAGGTGGCCGAGCTCGTCGCGCTCGGCGCCGCTGCCGCAACCAGTGCCGCCGATGCCGCGCACGGTGCCGAGGCGGTCATCCTCAGCCTCAATTCCCCGGCCATCGTGCGCGCCGCCGTTTTCGGTCCGCAGGGTGTGGCCGACGGCGCCGCGCCAGGCACGTTGATCATCGACATGTCCTCCATCGACCCCGCCGCCACGCGGCAGCTCGCCGAGGAAGCGGCAGGCCGGGGCCTGCGCTGGGTCGATAGCCCGCTGTCCGGCGGCGCACCCAAGGCCGCCATCGGCCAGCTCACGCTCATGCAGGGCGGCAGCGAAGCTGATGTCGCCGACGCCCAGCGCATCCTGGGCAATGTCGCCTCCAACCAGACGCGCATGGGTGCCGTCAGCGCCGGCCAGGCCACCAAGCTGATCAACCAGGTGCTCTGCGGGCTCGGTTTCCTGGCCGTGGCCGAAGCAACCGCACTGGCCGAGGCGGCCGGGGTCGATGCCAGCCTGGTTCCCGCTGCGCTGCGGGGCGGCCGGGCCGACAGCGCCATCCTCCAGGAATACATGCCGCGCTACGCCAGCCGCGACTATCGCCGCACCGGCCGCATCGACAACATGGTCAAGGACCTCGACGGGGCCATCGACCTGGCGCGCCAGACCCGCGTGCCGATGCCGCTGACTGCGCTCTGCGTCGAAATCCACCGCATGCTGACATCAGCCGGGCTGGGTGGCGAGGATCAGGCAGCGTTGATGGAATTCTTCAAGGGACCAGACAAGGAACAGTTCTCATGATCACCCGCTACGCCCTCTTCGAAGGCAGCATCCGCAATGGCCAGGTCGACGCCTTCCGCGCCGCCGTAACCGCCGAACTCCTGCCACTGTGGAAGCAGTTTCCCGGCGCCAGCTCGGTCCGGCTGAGCTTTTCCGAAGCTCGCGACGAAGGCGCGCCGGAATATCCGCTGATCCTTGCCGTCAGCTACCCCGACCAGGCGGCCATGCAGCAGGCACTGGCGAGCCCGGTTCGTGCCCAGTCCCGCGCCGTCACCGAATCGGTCGTCGCGCGCTTCTTCAACGGCCGGATCCACCACCACGTGACCACGGCCAGCGACCACGCGGTCTGACGCCAGGGGGCCGCCTTCTTGCGGCCCCCTTCACTTCCTGATCTCTATGGTGATCGATAACACGGGATGATTTGGACCCATGGCCAGCGGACGACAGCAGCCCACCATGATGGACGTTGCCCAGCGCGCCGGCGTGTCCCCCATGACAGTGAGCCGGGCCTTCAAGGACGGCACCTCGGTCAGTGCCAAGACCCGGGAAAAGGTCACCGCCGCCGCTGACGAACTGGGTTACGTCTTCGACAGCACGGCGTCCAACCTTCGGTCGCAGAAGACCAATTTCGTCGCTGTCACCATCCCCTCGATCAACAACGCAAACTTCGCGCAGACCGTCCGCGGTCTTTCCGACGCGCTGCGCCCGCGCGGGTTGCAGGTCCTGCTCGGCTATACTGACTATGACATGGCCGAAGAGGAGCGGCTGATCGAGCAACTGCTGACCCGAAGGCCCGAAGCCATTGTGGTAACGGGGGGAAGTCACACGCCCCGCGCGCGTCGTTTGTTGCAGAATGCGGGCATTCCCGTGGTGGAAACCTGGGACCTGCCAAAAGACCCAATTGAAAATGTCGTCGGCTTTTCCAACGCCGCCGCCGTCGAGCGGCTGGTGGATCATCTGGTCGAAGAGGGCAAGACCCGAATCGCCTTCATTGGCGGCGACGTGACCCGGGATACGCGCGGTGCCGACCGACGGCTCGGCTTTCTGCGCGCGGTGGAGCGCCACGGCCTCCTGGCCGATCGGCTGATCGCCGTCGGCCTGCCGCCCATTTCAATGCGCGAGGGCGCGGACGCGATGGGGCATCTTCTGGACACGAGGCCAGATACCGAAGCGGTTATCTGCGTCTCCGATCTCTCGGCGTTCGGAGCCCTCACCGAATGCCAGCGGCGGGGCATCGCAGTGCCAACCGCCATGAGCATTGCCGGCTTCGGCGACTATGACCTCGGCCAGATCTGTGTGCCGCCGCTGACCACACTTAATCCCTATCCGACCGAAATAGGCCGCCAGGCTGCCGAACTTATCCTGGCTCTGCTCGACGGCCTTGCTCCCGACCCAATACAAAGCGTCGAACCCGAACTCCTCGTTCGCGGCAGCACAAGGTCGAAGCCGCGCGCCTGACCCTACATGCGCAGATACCTTCGCCTCAACGGAATGAACCCATCGGCGCGACCTGCGCGGCAATTGGCGTGTCCGTTCTGGCTGAAAGATCGCGTCTTGGATATTTTGGGAAAAATGGTGCCCGGGACCGGAATCGAACCAGTGACACGCGGATTTTCAATCCGCTGCTCTACCAACTGAGCTACCCGGCCGCCGTGGGGCAC
>CBFGMY010000113.1:0-13549 GCA_965650055.1 uncultured Devosia sp. | reverse complement strand
GGGCGAGTCGAGGACTACAGTTTGTACGTATTCGCCCCGGGCTTCAATCTCGGCGGCGAAGCGGTCGGCCGAACCGGGGTCGATCGACCCTATAAGCAAGAGTTGTCCACCGGTGCCGAGGGTAATTTCAAGCGGCTGCTCAAGCACTTGTGGGCTGGTCGTTACATTTGGCGCGGTGCCGTCTGCCGGCCCCTGGGGATCGAAAGGCGGCAGGATGGGCCGCATAGGCATGGCCAGGGCTGCGCCTTCGTTGGCCGTCAGTTCGCGGAAATCGACATAGAGCACCGAGGCGGTGCCCGCCAGCAGGGCAAAAAACGCCACGCGCAGGATATTGCCATCGTCAACGGCGGCAACGCGCGCGATCAAGCCGCGATAGAACGGGCCGTCCCGGGTGTCGGCGCGGGCATTGGCATCGGTTTTCATGCCGGGCGCGGGCCGTCGGTACGCTTGCGCTGCGCCGCATCGATCGGGGTGACGGTGGCATCGTCGGACGCCGTCTCGGCTATTTCAGGGGACGCCACTGTCTCCGGCTCGGTGGGCGCCGCCAGCGGCCGGCCCGTCACGACATCGATGCCCGCCGCCTCCATCTGGCGGAACAGTGCCATGGCCCGCAGCATTTCGGCGGCGGTGATGTTCTCGGCCTCTTCGAGCGACTCGGAATCCTTGCGCATGGCGTCGTTGACGATCATCAGCACGAGCACCAGCACCACCGGCAGCAGGTCGATGGAAATGGCGCCAGCCCAGCTGGGGATGAAGTCCTGCCAGTAGCGCAGTACGGCTTCGGCGCTCGAGAGCGGTACATAGCGGCGCTGTTGCACGGTGGGCGTGGCGAGGATTTCGTCCGCCGCGGCGGTCAGGGCAGCGGACTGCGCGGCCACCGAGGCGCGGACGGTTTCCATCACCTGGTCCTGCCTGGTGGCGAGATCGGCCGAGCTGCCATCGGCGACCGGCGCGATGAAGCCGGCGCTGAGATCGGCCGAGGCGCGCTTGACCGAGGCGGCGACACCGGTCTGCTGCATGGCCGCGATCACCGCCGAAAGCTGCACGGCCTCGGTCTGGAAGCTGTCGGCGCGCGGCTCGATCTGGCCGGGGGTCGAGACCAGTTCGCGCATGGTGGCAAGGCGGGCCGAGCCCTGTTCGAACAGCAAAGCCACCTCGTCGCGGCTGCCGGTAATGGTTGATGCCAGCTGGTTCATCTGCGTGCCCATTTGGCTGAGCAGCTGCACCACGCTGCCCGAGCCGGTGGTGCCGGTCAGGGCGCCCGATTCCCGCTCGTCATTGGCGAGGCCGGTAAAGCGCTCGGCGGCGCGCTGCACGTCGGGCAAGAGGCTCTGGCTGGCCAGCGCATTGGCATGGGCCAGGTCGAGGTCTTCGGCATAGCCCTGCAGCGTCACCGCCATATGCTGTTCGGTGGCGGCCGAACCGGCCAGCGCCGCCGCATTGAGCCAGGAACTCATGGCCATGATCATGGCGCAGCCGATCGCCATGGTGACGAAGAGGCCGATGCGCTGCACCCCTGACGTCACCAGGGGGACAAACCGGAGCATGAAGCTCCAGAAGGCGTAGATCGCCACCGACACGGCGGCCGAATAGATGATGGCGGCAAAGAACACGAAGGTGGCCGAGCCATCCAGAATGCCGCGCACGCCCAGATAGGTATAGACGCCCGAGGCCAAAGCCAGCACGGCCAGGGCAAAGCGGGTCATCGTCTCGACGCCCTTGACGGTCTCGTTGAGGCGATAGGCGTTCGGCTTGAGCTGCATGTGTCGGGCCCCGATGGTGCAGCGAGGCTAACACGGCGATGGCGGCGGAAAATGGGCGGATTTCGGCGTCTCGAATGACGCCAGCGTGAGGCGGGGCGCAAAGTCCGGGGCGGGCTTGGCGGATTATTAGCATTGGCGTGGTGAAACAGGTCGATCAGGTAGGACCAGATGACCGAGCGCCCCGCTTTCATTGACAATGTTCAGGTCCTGCGCGCCGTGGCGGCGCTGCTGGTGGTGGCGGTGCATTCGATCGACATTGCCCACAACCATCCGGGCTCGACCTTCCGGGTCGTTGGCGGTCTCGAGAATTTCGGTGCTGCCGGGGTCGACCTGTTTTTCGTCATCAGCGGCTTCATCATCGCCCATACCGCCTTTATCGGCACAAGCCGCAGGCCGATGGATTTCGCCCTGCAGCGGTTCTGGCGTGTGGTGCCACTCTATTGGCTGCTCAGCGTGCCCTATGCCCTGATGCCGGGCGGGCTGGAGGTCGACAAGGTGGTGGCGACGCTGTTGTTCTGGCCGGCCAGCAATCCCCACCTGCTCTCGACGCCGGTGATGTTGATCGGCTGGACGCTGTGCTTTGAGATGCTGTTCTATGCGGCCGCCACCCTTGTGCTGCTGCGGCCGGGGCGGGCGATGCTGGCCGTGGTGCTGGCGGCCTATGCCCTGTGCTGGTTGCTCGCCCAGGTCACCGATCTGTCGGCTTTCCGGTTCCTCGGCAATCCGCTGATCCTCGAATTCCTGCTGGGTGTGCTGATTGCCCATGTGTCCGCGCGGCTACCGGCCTGGCTGGGGCCAATGGCGCTGCTGGCCGGGATAGGCTGGTTCGCCGGCACGATCGCGCTGGGCCTTGAAGGCTCCGGCTTTCACGATCCGGCCGTCTGGTCGCGCCTGCTGGTGTGGGGCATGCCCTCGGCGCTGATCGTGCTCGGTGCGGTGGTGATGCCGCCATGGCGCCCGGCCACCCTGTTCAGGCCCCTGCTGCTGGTCGGGGCCGCATCCTATTCGATCTATCTGGCCCATCCGCTCGCCCTCTGGCTGCTGCAGGATCTGTTGCGCGTGCTTGACCAGCACTGGAATGGCCTGCTGGTTTTCCTTGTTTGCCTCGTCGTGTCGGTGCTTGGCGGACTGCTGGTCTATCGCTGCATCGAGCGTCCCATTCTGGCGCTCCGCCCGCGACCGGGTGGTTCCGCTGCGCGGTCGCCGGTAGTCTCGGGCACGGGCGCTTAGCCGTTGAGCTTGGCCATCACCTTTTCGACCCGCCTGCGCTTGCTCTCCTGCATCATGGAGCCGACCCGCTCCTTCAGCACGGCCAGAAAGCCTGGCCGGGCTTCCGGCGTCAGCACCGGCGCGATGGCTTCGGCATAGGTGGGGAACTGGTTGGGTGCGGCGGTGCGCAGGCGCTCGACCAGAATGGGCACGGCCAGTTGGCCATAGCCGGCCCGCGCCAGCTTCACCAGGATCGAGTTGCAATGGTCCTTGGCGATGACCGAACCCTTGTCGGCGGCGGCGATGATGGCGGGTAGTTCCGCCACCAGAGTGGCGGCGCGGCGCTCGGCCACCGTGTCGATGGCGGTCATGGCACCCCAGACCTTGCGATTGTTGGAGCTGCGCAGGGCCTCGACAAAGACCGGGCACTGCGCCGCGATCAGCTCGGGGTCGCGGGCGCCGACCTCGTAGAGCACCTTGATCGCGTCATTGGCCTGCCGCGCGGCGCCCGAGCGCACGGCTGCCGCCAGTTCGCCGATGGCAGCCATGTCGCGGCGCGCCACGATATCTTCGGCCAGATCGACATTGGGCGCTTCGTCCCGGCGATCGAGCGCGCCGGCAAGTCTATCGAGTACGGTCATGGTGGCCTCTTGGTGAGACCTCATGGTGAGCCCGTCGAACCACGAGGTCGGGCCTATCAATATTGCCACGACCTCGTCCTTGGACAAGCTCAGGATGAGGTCTACTGGGTTTTTGCGTTGCGCCTACGCCTCCACAGCCACGTCCAGCGCCAGGCTCACCATTTCCTTGAGCGAGGTCTGGCGCTCATTGGCGTCGATCTCTTCCTTGGTGATCAGGCAATCGGTCATGGTGCAGATGGTCAGCGCCCGGACGCCGAAGCGGGCGGCCAGCGTATAGAGCGCGGCGGCCTCCATCTCGACGCCGATGACGCCGTGATCGGGCAGCTTGTCGTAACCGGCAAAACCATCGACATGGTAGAAGATGTCCGAGCTCAGCATATTGCCGGCATGAAAGCGCATCCCGGCCGCCTCGGCCTTTTCCGCCGCCGCCCGCAGCAGGCCGAAATCGGCGATGGGGGCGAAATTGAAGGCGCCGAAACGGTCGCGCACGATGGAGCTGTCGGTCGAGGCGGCCTGCGCCAGGATGAGGTCGCGGACCTTGACCTTGGCACTGAGCCCGCCACAGGTGCCGACGCGGATGAGGGTTTTCGTGGCGTAAACGTTGATCAGTTCGTGCACATAGATGGCCAGCGACGGCTGGCCCATGCCGGTGGCCTGCACCGAAACGGGCTTGCCCTTCCAGTTGCCGGTATAGCCCAGGCAATTGCGCACCGAATTGACCAGCCTTGGCCCTTCGAGGAAGGTCTCGGCGATCCATTTGGCCCGCAGCGGATCGCCCGGCAGCAGCACGGCCTCGGCATAGTCGCCCTGCTTGGCGTGGTTATGGGGGGTCATGGCTCTGATCCTTGAATTTTGTCCGGTTGGTCAAATCAATGCCATTGCACGGCGTGCACTGCAACCATGAGCCGTCCAACGTCTTGACCTCGACATATCAGAGGTCCATTTACGCTGCCGCACTGGAGAAACGCCAATGGTCGCCAAGATTTTCATCGACGGAGAAGCCGGAACCACGGGTCTGCAGATCCGCGAGCGCCTGGCCGGCCGGCGCGACCTCGAAGTGCTGTCGATTTCCGCTGACAAGCGCAAGGACCAGGACGAGCGCAAGCGGCTGCTCAACGCGGCCGACGTCGCCATCCTCTGCCTGCCCGACGATGCGGCCAGGGAAAGCGTCAGCCTGATCGACAACGACACCACGCGGGTGATCGATGCCTCGACCGCCTTCCGCGTCGATCCCAACTGGGCCTATGGCTTTGCCGAAATGGACAAGGGCCAGAGCGCGGCGATCGCCAATGCGCGCTTCGTCGCCAATCCGGGCTGCTGGCCGCATGGCCTGATCGGTACGGTGCGGCCGCTGATCGATGCCGGATTGCTCCCAGCCAGCTATCCGGTGAGCTACAATGGCATTTCCGGCTATACCGGCGGCGGCAAGCAGATGATCGCGGAGTATGATGCGGCCGGCGCCGATGCCAGCCACTTCATGCCCTATGGCCTCACCTTCCAGCACAAGCACGTGCCGGAAATGACGCGCTATGCCAAGCTGAGCAGCGCGCCGCTCTTTGTGCCAACGGTGGGCGATTTCGCCCAGGGCATGACCACCTTCGTGCCGCTGCAGCTGGGTCAGCTCGGCAAGGTGCCATCAGGGCGGGACCTGCATGCCGCGATTGCCGATCACTATGCCGGCATCAAGGACAGCTTTGTCACGGTGGCGCCCTACCAGGAGATCGCAAAGACGCCCGAACTCGATCCGCAGGTGCATAACGACACCAACACGATGACCCTCCATGTCTTTGCCAATGACGCACGCGCCCAGGCCGTGCTGGTGGCGGTCTATGACAATCTGGGCAAGGGTGCCTCGGGCGCGGCAGTGCAGAATCTCAACCTGATGCTGGGCGTCAGCGCCCGCGAGAGCCTGGCGGCCTGATCTCTTCCTTCTCCCCCTGAGGGAGAAGGTGCCCCGAAGGGGCGGATGAGGGGTCTCTTTCCGCATCTCTGGCATGGGATGACGCAGCACCCCTCACCCTGAACCCGTCGGATCGTCCCTCTCCCCTCTGAGGGGAGAGGGATCACAGTCTTCAGAAAAAACGTCGAACCGTACCCAAGAGTACGCTTCCGGCTTGACCGCAACTCCGCTTTGCGCGAAGACCCTTGGCAAAGCGAGGTTTCCTCATGGACAAGTTCATCAGCCTGACCGGTGTCGCGGCGCCCCTGCCGATCATCAATATCGACACCGACATGATCATCCCCAAGCAGTATCTCAAGACCATCAAGCGGACGGGCCTGGGCACCGCTTTGTTCAGCGAGATGCGCTACAATGAGGATGGCACCGAGAACCCCGATTTCGTGCTCAACAAATCGGGCTATCGCCAGGCCACCATTATCGTGGCGGGCGACAATTTCGGTTGCGGTTCCTCGCGCGAGCATGCCCCCTGGGCGCTGCTCGATTTCGGCATTCGCTGCGTCATCTCCACCAGCTTTGCCGACATTTTCTACAATAACTGCTTCAAGAACGGCATTCTGCCGGTGGTCGTCAGCCCCGAGCAGCTCAAGCTGCTGCTCGACGATGCCGAACGCGGCTCCAATGCCACGCTGACGGTGGACCTGGAATCCCAGACCATCAAGGGACCCGACGGCGGCACGCTGCATTTCGACATCGATCCGAGCCGCAAGCAGATCCTGCTCGAAGGCCTCGACGATATCGCCGGCACGCTCAAGTCCGATCCCTCGATCACCACGTTCGAGAACAAGATGGCGGCCAACCGCCCCTGGCTCTGAGCCCGGCGGTGGAGATCGCCTACGAGCCTGAGCTCACGCCGGAAAGCCGGGCCGCGGTCATCGATGGCCTGGTGGCCTTCAACCGGGCGCAGACGCCGGACTTTAGCGGCAAGTTCGCGACGATCGGCCTGATGCTCAAGCATCCCGACACCGGCGCCACCGAAGGCGGGCTCACCGCCCGCATCAGCTTTGGCTGGATGTTTGTCGAGCTGCTCTTCGTGCCCGAGCGGCTGCGCGGACAGTGCGCCGGTCGCCGGCTGATGGAGCAGGCCGAGGTGGTGGCGCGCGAGCATGGCTGCGTCGGCATCTGGCTCGATACCTTCAGCTTCCAGGCGCCGGGCTTCTACGAGAAGCTCGGCTATGCCGTCTTCGGTGAGATCGCCAATTATCCGCCCGGCTCGAGCCGGTTCTTCCTCCACAAACACTTGAGTTGATTATGGTCCAGCGCGTTTCCACCGGTTCGCCCTTCGAGGCGACCTTCGGCTATTCCCGTGCCGTCCGGCATGAAGACACGGTCTATGTTTCGGGCACGACCGGCTACGACTATGCCACCATGACCATGCCCGACGACATCGGCCAGCAGGCGGCCAATGCGCTCGCCACCATCGACAAGGCGCTCAAGGAAGCCGGCTCGTCGATCCAGGATACCGTGCGGGTGGTCTACTATGTGGGCGACCGCAATGACGTGAATGCCGTGGTCGCCGCTGTCGGCCCGGTCTTCAAGGACATCCGCCCGGCCGCATCCATGCTGATCGTGCAGATGATCGAGCCGGGCATGAAGATCGAGATCGAAGTCACCGCCCGGATCGGCGCAGCCAATTCCTGATCACTCGGCGCGGCGCGAGCCGCGCCGCCGTTCCCCGGGTGCCAGCATTTGCGAATGCGGCACCGGGTCGGGACCGGTTATGCAGACACGGTCGCGGCCGCTCTTCTTGGCCAGGTAAAGCGCCGCATCGGCGCGGCGCAGCAGGTCCGACAGGCTGTCGCCGGCCATGAGCTGGGCCACCCCGAAGCTGGCGCTGTGCCGGCTGTCCGGGGCCAGGCCCGTTATGGCGAGGCCTGAAAATGCCGTCCGGATGCCCTCGGCATAGAGCCGGGCGGTCTCGAGCGTTGCACCCGGAATGAGCACGGCAAATTCCTCGCCCCCCAGCCGACCGATAATGGCGCGCGCATCGGCCGTGGTTCCCAGCACATCGGCAAAAGCCGTGATCACCCGGTCGCCGGCTTCGTGGCCATGGCTGTCATTGATGGCCTTGAAGTGGTCGAGGTCAGCCACCACCATCGCTGATGGCACGCCGGCCCGCAAAGCCGTCGCCAGCAGCCGGTCGGCGCGATCCTCGAAGCCGCGCCGGTTGAACAGGCCCGACAGCGTATCGGTCTCCGAACGCGCGGTGATCTCGGCCATGCTGTCGCGCACGATGATCAGCAGCATCAACAGGCCATTGGCGATCAGCAGCATGGCGCCCACGCTTTGCGAAATGGCGGCATAGGTCGAGCCGATATAGTCCCGGGCGCTGGCGCCCGATCCGAGCCAGGCGGCCAGCGCGGGTTTGGAGAGAAACTGCAGCCCGCTGGCGGCAAACAGCACCAGCAGGGCCATGTCGAGCGCCTTGCGCTGGCGATAGCGCAGGATCGTGATCACCCCGACGATCTGCACGAAGAAATAGGGCGACTGATAGAGTATCCCCCGCAGCAGCGAGCTGCGCGGCATGTCGACGATCAGCACGTTGACGACCAGCGAGACCACGACGATCACCCCCAGCACACGCCAGGGCGGCGCGAGGCGATAGTGCCGCGACAGGCCGACCACCGAGAGGCTGAAGGCGAAGAGAAACACGGCAAAGATCGCCACTTGCACCGGGCGCGGATCGACCTGTCCGGGCAGGATGAATTCGAGGATCGGATTGACCACGCCAAGGCCATAGGCCAGCGCCAGCCAGCGCGCGCCCACCGCCGAGCGGTTATAGGCGGCAACCACGCCAAAGGCGGTGGCGAAAATGGCGGCGATGAACAGGTTGATAGCCAGAACGAAGGCTGCAGCGCTCATGGCGTGATCCGAAGCGTCGATTGCCCGCAGGGTAAGCGGCCGCACCGCAATGCCCGGTTAATAGGACCCAGATTTACGGGCGGGGCACCGGGGCGCGATGTCGCAGCCGCGCCGTCTAGCCCCGCGGTTCGACGCCAAACGCCTCCGCAATCAGCGCGTAACTGCGCCGGCGCAGCTCATAGCTGTGCACGGTGGTGGTGATCATCACCTCGTCGGCGGCGCAGCTTTCGGCTTTCTCGGCGATGGCGTCGCGCACCGTCTGCGGCGAGCCCACGATCCACAGGGTCGATTGATGGTCGATGACGCTCTGCTGCTGCGCGGTCAGTACCCGTGCATGGGCCTCGTCGGGCGCCATCAGCTTGCGCTGCTCGCCGGTGGTGAACAGGGCCCAGCTGACGGCCTGCGAACGCGAGAGATATTGGGCCTCCTCGTCCGTGGGGGCGCAGATGGCCGACACGCAGAGCATGGTCCGGGGTTTTGGGAAGGCTTCCGTCGCCCTGAAGGCATAGCGATAGGCCTCGAAGGCCGGGGCAGGGGGCGTGTGGCTGAAATGGGCGGCAAAGGCATAGCCGATGCCCAGTTGGCCTGCAGCCTGGGCACTGGCGCCCGACGATCCAAGCAGCCACATCGGCGGCAGGCGGATGCCACCGGGCGAGACCGGCACGCGGGAAAATGGGTGATCGGGCGGAAAGCTGTCCTCGTCGAAGGCCATCAGTTCGGCGAGGTAAGCGGAAAATTCCTCGCCACCGCCGCTGCGCAAGGCGCGCATGGCATAGCCGTCACCACCCGGCGCGCGGCCGATGCCCAGATCGATGCGCCCGGGGAAGAGGCCTTCGAGCGTGCGATAGGCTTCGGCGATGCGCAAAGGCGCATGGTTGAGCAGCATGACGCCGCCCGAGCCGATGCGGATGGATTTTGTGTGGGCAGCCGCGCTGCCGATCAGGATTTCGGGCACCGACGAGGCAATCGAGGGCATGCCGTGATGCTCGGCATACCAGAGCCTCGTGTAGCCCAGCCGGTCGGCCTCCTGCGCCAGGCGAATGGTCTCGGCCATGGCCTCGGCCGTACTGGTGCCCTCGGCAATGGGGGCAAGATCCTGCAGCGACAGGGCAAAGGGAGGGGTCACGGGCAATATCCTTTTCGGCAATCACGGCGTTGCTTCGCAATCGCAGCCTTCTATCGGCAAATTGCGATGAAAGCGAGATGCCAGATACGGCCGTTAGCAACTCGTTCATCGCAATTTTAGTCAAATCTTGCGCATCGGCCGCCTGCCCCGCTCAATCGAAGATTGATGGCCCGGAGCAGTCCCATGTGCAGCATTCTTTCCCGCCTCGCTCTCGTCCTCGGCCTGCTGCTGTTGGCTGCCCCGGCGCAGGCGCAGTTCAACCTGCTGCCCGAAGTGCGCGCCGGCGTCGGGGTGCGGGGCGTCGAGGCCGGCGGCAATCTCTTCGATCCCAACCGCATCGGCGACGCCAATGTCGAATTGCTGTTTGCCGTGCCCGATCTCAATGCGTGGAGCGTCATGGGCGAGCTCCGGCCGCATCTGGGCGCCACCATGAGCTTTCGCGGCCAGGACAGCTATGGCTATGCCGGCTTGAGCTGGACCTTCCAGGCGCCCGTACTGCCGGTCTTTGTCGAAGCCAGCGCGGGCGGCGTCGTGCGCTCATCCATGTTCAGCGCGCCGCAAAACGCCCCGTCCCGCAATATCGGTTGCGGCGTCGGCCTGCGGCTCGCCGGCAGCGTCGGCGTCAACCTGCCACTGGCAACCACACTCATCGCCACGGTCGAACACCTGCCCGATTTCGGCACCTGCGGCGTGGCACGGGCGAATACGAATTTGGGGCTGCGGTTGGGGTGGCGGTTTTGACCGGTTTGGCGCGCTGAATCATCAGTCGACACCCTCCCCCTTGCGGGGAGGGATCAAGGGTGGGGGACGGTTGGCCCCGATGCAGATCGTGGCTCTCAACACCCCCTCCTAACCTCCCCCTTGAAGGGGGAGGTACCGCGCGGTGGTCGCGGTGCGAATGTGCCTAAGCCACCTGACCCGCAGCCCAGCCACTCGCCCAGGCCCACTGGAAATTGTAGCCACCCAGCCAGCCGGTCACATCCACCACTTCGCCGATGAAGAACAGCCCAGGCACATCGCGCGCCGCCATGGTCTTGGCATCGAGGTCGCGGGTGTCGACGCCGCCCAGCGTCACTTCGGCGGTGCGATAGCCCTCCGAGCCGACGGGCTTGAGCGTCCAGGCCTTGAGCATGGCCTCGACCGCGGCCAGCTTCTTGTCGGAAAAGTCGCCGATCATGCCGGGCAGGTCCAGTTCGTCGCCCAGCAGCTGCGCCAGCTTCTTGGGCAGCAGGCCGCCGAGCACGGTCTGCACCTGCACCTTGGGATTGGCCTTGCGGGCGGCGCGGATGACCTCGCCGGCATCCTGATGCGGCAGCAGGTCGACCGAAATGGGATCGCCCTCGCGCCAATAGGAGGAAATCTGCAAAATCGCGGGGCCGCTGAGCCCGCGATGAGTGAAGAGCAGGGCCTCCTCGAACGCCGTCTTGCCATGGCTGACAACCGCGTCGGTGGCGATGCCCGAGAGCTCCTTGAGCTTGTCCAGCGCCCCGGTCTCGAAGGTCAGCGGCACCAGGCCTGGCCGTGTATCGGTCAGTCGCAAGCCGAATTGGGTGGCGAGCTGATAGCCGAGACCCGTGGCACCCATCTTGGGAATGGACTTGCCGCCGGTGGCGACGACGAGGCTGTCGCAGGTGATCGAAGAGGTGGTGAGCTGCAGCGCGAAACGATCATCCTCGCGGCCAACGCTCTCGACCCCGGTTTCGAGCACCAGCGTCACGCCGGCCTTGCGCATCTCGCCCAGCAGCATGGTGTTGATCTGCGTCGCCGGCCCGTCGCAGAACAGCTGGCCCAGCGTCTTCTCGTGGAAGGCGATGCCATGGCTCTGGACCAGGGCGATGAACATGTCGGGGGTGTAGCGGCTGAGGGCCGAGAGCGCGAAGCGCGGGTTCTGGCTCAGGAAGCGATCACGGCCCTTCTCGATCGTGGCGTTGATATTGGTGAAGTTGCAGCGCCCGCCGCCCGAAATGCGGATTTTCTCGCCGGCATATTTGGCGTGGTCGACCACCAGCACGGAGCGCCCGCGTTTGCCGGCCTCGATGGCGGCCATCATGCCGGCGGCGCCAGCGCCCAGGATCACGACATCATAATGGGGCATGGTGGGTTCCTGGCTGGCCAGTAGACCTCATCCTGAGCCTGTCGAAGGACGAGGTCGTCGCACGATCCCGCCACGCCTCGTGGTTCGACAAGCTCACCATGAGGCTACTTGAAATAGAGCGTTGCTCTTAGTCGAAGTGCCACACCGTGCCAATGGTGACCTTGGAGCTCGAGGGGCCGCTGACCCCGGTCAGGCCCGGCGCGCCGTCCAGGCGGCCCAGCAGCAAGGCCTCGCCGCGCACCGATGCATTGCCCCAGAGCGCATATTCGACGCCACCGCCAAAGGCATAGGCGGCCTGGCCTTCGACCAGCCCTAACCCGCCGGCGGCATAGGCATGGACGCCCTGGGTCGGCACCACGCCGAGGCGGCCAAGGGCCAGCGCGTCAAAGCCCGCATCGCCCGATGTGTCGTAGTTGACCCCGAGCTGGACTTCGATGCCGGCGCGGAACATGTCGTTGATGGCGTGGGTATAGCCGGCAAAGCCGCCCATTTCGAAGCGGCTCAGGTGCCAGCCCCAGCCATAATCGTCGAAGAAGTTGAACTGCGGATCGGTCAGCCCGCCGATATTGATACCGGCATGGAAGCCGGTGAAATCGGTCACCGGGCCGGTATTGAACGTGGTCGCTGCCGGACCGCCATCGAGCTGCCAGATGGCGCCCGAGGTGATGCGCATGGCCGAAACGGCCGGGATGTTGTTGCCATTGGGCACGGGGCCGAGCTGGCCGATGCCGGCCGCCTCAAGCCGCAGGGCCATGTTTGATGTCACCATGACCTCGGTGCCGATGCCGGCTTCGAAGGCCCAGCCCTCGCCCATGCGCCCGGCGCCGCCCAGCAGGTAGACCAGGGTATTGTCGCCAGCGGCAAAGCCCAGCCGGGCCAGCGCCATCAGGCGCAGATAGGCCGAACCGAAGTCGGTGGCGACGGTGCCCTGCAATTCGCCGCCGATGATGACGCCCGGCGCGACCGGCTGGTTCCAGCCCACCACGCCACCCAGTTCGCCACGGATATCGGCGCCTACGGTATTGAAGTTGTTCTTGCGGGCCGAGATGGGGCCGATCAGCACACCGGCATAGAGCCCCTCGAAGGCACTGGGCGCGGTGAATTCGGCCATCAGGTCGGGGCTGAAATAGAGCGCATTGTTTTGGGCCGATGCAGGACCCGCCAGCAGCATGGTCCCCGCCAGCACACCCATCAACACGCTACGCCGCATCGCCCTGTCCCCCGCCTCGTGCCATTGCCGCCCGAAAGGCTTCACAGCGCGCTAATTTAGACCGTTAATGGCGTCTTAACATAGTCCTTGTTGCAGCGGTGCATCACTGACGCCGCCGCGCGGCAATTTCATTGACTATTTCCTATTTGGGAGTATGACTTCGCCTGCTTTCAACCAAGCAGTCAGCAGATGCGCAGCTTTTTCGACATTGCGGACCTCGCAACCAGCCGGCTTACCGCCGCTGGCGTCGCTGCATCGATGACTAAAACCACCAAAACCGCCTGACGCTTTTCCCCGGGTCGCCTCCCGACGGGGAGAGGCTCAAAGCACTGGCCGCGATGGATACCATCGCGCGGGGGCGGAAACTGGTAAGGGACTGGAGTTCCAAATTATGGGTTATCGCGTCGCTGTCGTCGGTGCCACGGGCAATGTGGGCCGGGAAGTTCTCAATATTCTGGCGGAGCGCAAGTTCCCCGCCGATGAGGTGATCGCGCTCGCCTCCTCGCGCTCGATCGGCCGCGAAATCTCCTATGGCGACAAGATCCTCAAGGCCAAGAACCTTGACGACTTCGACTTCAAGGGCGTCGATTTCGCCATCATGTCGGCCGGTGGCGCCATCTCCAAGGACTGGGCGCCGCGCATTGCCGCCAGCGGCTGCATCGTCATCGATAATTCGAGCGCCTGGC
>CBFGMY010000112.1:0-13583 GCA_965650055.1 uncultured Devosia sp. | reverse complement strand
CCCCCTCACTCACAAATCCGCGCCGTGCAGCGCGCGCAATGGCATCCCAGGTCCAGGTGCAGATGGTCCTTGTGCTCGGCATTGGCCTCCGGCCCCAGCACCGTGGTAAAGCCCCCGCAGGCCGCGTCATGCGCCAGCCGCAGCAGCCGCCCCTCCGGCGCACTGGCGGGCAGCCACTGCCCCTCCACCCCGATGCTGCGCCCATCCTCGAGCGTGAACCCGGTCACATCCACCGCATTGGCAAAGCCATGCTCGGAGGTAAAGCCATCCGCCGCATTGTTCCGGTTGCGGCACATATAGCTGGTGCCGGTGTTGATTTCGGCCAGCGGGCTGCCCAGCATGGCCTGGGCAGAACCATCGACATCCGCCACCCAGCCGGGCAGGGCGCTCGCCATCTGGCAATTGGTCGTCACCGGGCTCGATAGCGGCACCATCCGCCCCCGGCTCAGCACCGCCGTCACCACCAGCGGCGATCGCTCCCCGCAAATCCCCTCGCTCAGCGGCGGCGCCATTTCGGCCGCCACCAGCCCCTGCAGCACCGCCGGACACGCCGCCTGATACACCCGCTCCGGCTCGGGTTCAGTCGCCGGCGCCGGCTCAACCACCGGCTCAGCCTTCTCCGGCGCCGCCTCGGCCTCAGGCTCCGCCTCCGGCGTCACGACCGGCGCCGTGGGCTGCGCCACGTCAGGGCTATCAGGCAGATCCGGCGGTCGCGGCCGCGGAATGGGGGCCACCTCCGCCGGCTTGGGCGCGGCATTTTGCGGGCGCTGCGGCGGTGGCGCCGGGCGGGTGATCTGCTCCACCAGGTCTTCGAGCGGCCCCAGGAAATCCTGCGCGCCGGCCGGGATCGGCAACAGCAGCGGCAGGGCGATGGCGAGTTTGATCAGCGTGTGCATCTGCCCCTAACGCACGAGCCATGCAAAAAGCACCGCCTTGCCGCTGTTAACGCCCGCTAAACCATCTTTCTCCCCCACCCCGCTTCTGCTATCAGCGCCCCTATGACAACGCCGCTTTCCCGCATCCGCAATTTCTCCATCGTCGCCCATATCGACCATGGCAAATCCACCCTGGCCGACCGGCTCATCCAGATGACCGGCGGGCTGGAGCTCCGTGAGATGAAGGAGCAGGTGCTCGATTCGATGGATATCGAGCGCGAGCGCGGCATCACCATCAAGGCGCAGACCGTGCGCCTGAACTACAAGGCGCAGGATGGCGAGGATTACGTCCTCAACCTGATCGACACGCCCGGCCACGTCGATTTCGCCTACGAAGTCTCCCGCTCCATGGCCGCCGTGGAAGGTTCGCTGCTGGTCGTCGACGCCTCCCAGGGCGTCGAGGCGCAGACCCTGGCCAATGTCTATCACGCGCTCGATGCCAATCACGAAATCGTCCCCGTCCTCAACAAGGTCGATCTGCCCGCCGCCGATATCCCGCGCGTTAAGCAGCAGATCGAGGATGTCATCGGCATCGACGCCTCCGACGCGCTCGAAATCTCGGCCAAGTCGGGCTTCGGCATCGACACCGTGCTCGAAGCCATCGTCACCCGCCTGCCGGCCCCCAAGGGCGATATCGATGCCCCGCTCAAGGCGCTGCTGGTCGATTCCTGGTACGATACTTATCTCGGCGTCGTCGTGCTCGTCCGCATCATCGATGGCGTGATGAAAAAGGGCCAGCGCATCCGCATGATGGCTTCGGGCGCCGTCTATGAGCTCGATCGCGTCGCCGTGCAGACCCCCAAGCTGGTCGAGGTCAAGGAACTCACCCCCGGCGAGCTGGGCGTCTTCACCGCCTCGATCAAGGAAGTGGCCGATACCAATGTCGGCGATACCATCACCGATGATCGCAAGCCCACCAGCACGCCGCTGCCGGACTTCCGCCCGGCCCAGCCGGTCGTCTTCTGCGGCCTCTTCCCGGTCGATGCGTCCGATTTCGACGAGCTGCGCGCCGCCATGGGCAAGCTGCGCCTCAACGATGCCAGCTTCTCCTTCGAGATGGAAACGTCAGCGGCTCTAGGCTTCGGCTTCCGCTGCGGCTTCCTCGGCCTCCTGCATCTCGAAATCATCCAGGAGCGCCTCTCCCGCGAGTTCGATCTCGATCTCATCGCCACCGCCCCCTCGGTGGTCTACGAGATCGAGCTCACCGACGGCTCCTCCATGATGCTGCACAATCCGGCCGATCTGCCCGATGTGATGAAGATCGAGGAAATCCGCGAGCCCTGGATCAAGGCGACCATCCTGACGCCCGACGAATATCTCGGCGCCATCCTCAAGCTCTGCCAGGATCGCCGCGGCGTTCAGAACAACCTGAGCTATGTCGGCAATCGCGCCATGGTGGAATACGATCTGCCGCTCAACGAAGTGGTGTTCGATTTCTACGATCGCCTGAAGTCCATCTCCAAGGGCTATGCGAGCTTTGATTATCACCTCGATACCCATCGCACCGGCGATCTGGTCAAGCTGACCATCCTGGTCAATGCCGAGCCCGTCGACGCCCTCTCCATGCTCGTGCACCGCACCGTCGCCGAAACGCGCGGCCGCGTCATGTGCGAAAAGCTCAAGGAGCTGATCCCGCCCCATCTCTTCGTCATCCCGATCCAGGCCGCCATCGGCGGCAAGATCATCGCCCGCGAAACCGTCCGCGCCATGCGCAAGGACGTGACGGCGAAATGCTATGGCGGCGACGCCACGCGCAAGCGCAAGCTGCTCGACAAGCAGAAAAAGGGCAAGGCGAAGATGCGCCAGTATGGCAGCGTCAACATCCCCCAGGAGGCGTTCATCAAGGCGCTGAAGATGGGCGATGACTGACGTCTACCAGTTAATGCGTTGACGAGGCAGGGCCAAGGCATGCGATTGATCTACGCCAGAGATAACAATTCTCTCAACAAGCGGGGTGAACTAAGGCGCTACACGAGCCTTGCGTCCGCATTGCATATATTGTCAACGAGCAAGCTAACGCTACTTAGCCCAGCGGGCTGGGAGGACAAAAACGACGTCTTCCAGATGGACCGTTACAGGGATCAAGCACAGGTGGGTAGTGTCGTCGCCCTGTGTTTTGCCGGGGCATCTGAGACCCATCACCATTGGAAAGTATTTGCGCCGGGGGCGGACGGTGTCTGTCTCGTCTTCAAGCGAGCTCAAATACTTCCACAGTTGTCCGCAGCGCCGGAATTGCGGTCAGGTTGGATAGACTACAAGACTATTGAAGCCATCAAAAAAGCCCCTCCTACACTGGACCAGATGCCATTCGTCAAGCGCTACGGCTTCAGGGCAGAGCAAGAGTTCCGCATTTTGCACACCTCTAATGAGGTGGGGGTTGTAAGCCACTCTGTTCCAATAGATCTGCAGGCACTGGACCGTGTTGTACTGAGCCCATGGCTGGCTCGGCCGCTCTTCGACGTTGTCTGTAGCGCTATCAAAAATGCTGCTGGTAGTAAAACCGTCACGGTGAAGAGGTCTGTGATGATCAATTCGCTCGAGTTTCAACAAGCGCTAGGAGCCAAAGAAACTTGACGCTTCGGGTCTGGCGGGCCTGCAGGTTAGGCGGCCCGCCGCTTCTGGGGCCAATTTACCTGCCGATCTTGCGCCTCGTCCGGCATGCAAAGTCCCTTTGAAGTCACCAGCAACTCGGTGCCCATGCGCTTCTCTTGAAGAGAATAATGAATATCAAAGCAGTATTGCTTACGCTCGGCATATAGGTGCCGAATCTGTGGCACATCGTCGTATGTTACGACCCAAGGGGAGTTTAGTTTTAGGACTTCCTTCGCCAAGCCCGCGTGGTCATCTGGTTTGTAGAAGCTGGTGTAAAGTCCAGGACCCTTTCGAAAGTAAGGCGGGTCAATAAACAGCAAGGAATTTTTCGGTAGGCTCGAACAGTTGGCAAGAAAGTCAACCGCATCGCTGTTCGTCAGATGGATTCGATCTCTATAACGAGCCACTCTACGCATTCGCTTCGTGAGGTCGTCGGCGTTGTACCTGCAGTCTATCTTATAGTTGCCGGTTTGCTGTAGGCCACCGATGACGCCGCCGCCCTTTATGATTCCTGACCTATTGGTACGATTCAAAAAAAACGCCGAAAAACCGAGCGCCAAGGTGTCATCCTTAGGCTGTTGGCGGTGAATTTCTCTCTGTTTGTGCCATTCATCGATGGTAACTGGCGTTTCGATCACTTTGGCAAGAAGCGCATCTGTGTCGTCCAGCAACGAATGCCAAAAGGCCCAAATTGCTGGGTCTAGATCGTTGATGTGAATTTCGGCAACTAAACCACTGTAAAGTAGCGACAGGGCCAGACCGCATCCACCCGCAAATGGCTCCGCGTAGTGGCCCCGCTCTAGACCATTCAGGCGCATAATTGCCGAAGTCAGGTCCAACAGGCAGGATTTCCCGCCCGGATAGCGCAGTGGTGACGATGTACGCACAGTGTGTGTCCCAGAAAGCTATTAAATATCAGCTATTTGGTATCCATCATCTTAATCAGGCTGGCTCGATGCGCCCGCGGCGTCAATTAGCTTCACAATTAGGGGCTTGAGCATGACCATATCGTTGTTGAGCTGGTCGCCATTGAAGGCGGCCGAGACCTTGTGATGCTTTGTGAGATTTCCATACTCCCGAGTGCGCTCGATAGCAGCCCTAGCGGCCTTTTGATCTTCTCCTAGAATGCCCAACTGAGTTAGCTTCTGCTTGCTCAGAAAGGCGTCGAATGCAGTGCTGTCCGAACGTCCCGCGCAACCCGTAAGCGTTTCAAAAAATGCCCACGCACCTATCGACAAAAGCGGAGTATGGGCTTCAAGTTCAATGTCACAGACAGAGTAGTACAAGCTCTCAAGCTTCTCGTTGCCTAGGGCCTTAAGCGCCTTGCTGATTTCATGGTCGTATTGAACGTGGCGAGCTTTCTGGGGCTTCTTGGGTTTTCGCCGAACGCGCTTGCCATGTGCGCCGTTGTCTTCGGAAAGTGGCTCCGGTTCGATACGGGTATTGGTGACCCCAGCCAGATTTGTGAGTTCCCTAGCGTATTTGATTATGTCGGGCTTGTTCTTTCGTGACGTCACCTCCTGGCCCGACACAAGGTCGCGCATAAAGCGACGTAACATAGTGTCGAATTCGGCCTTGGGTCGTGTCCGCGTTAGCCCATCTGGATCACTACGGTCTAAGCCGAGTGTTTCTTGGAAGACTTCAGGATTCAAGAAACGCTGCGCCGTAGTCAACTTGCCCTGTCGCTCCTCTTTCGTGAGCATTCCTTCTGCTTCAGCGTAGTCGAGAACTGCCTGTGCTAATTTGTTCTTCGAGCTTCCAGAAAAGCGCTGCTTCTGCTCTGAATCCCACGTCTTGCGACCGATGCCTCCTTGGTGGCCGCTGTGCACCCTGTCTAGCCAAATACGAAGCGTATCCGTGTCGTTAAACACAACCGCACCAACGAGCTTAATTTGCGCCCAGCTCTCCGCGAGCTTCTCGAACGTCTTGCGGAACTTTGCCGGTGCCAGCTCCGGATCGGCGAGTAGCTTGAGCGCGCAAATGCGCCGGTTACCTTCGGCAACCCAGTATGTCGGATCGCCGGAGCGCGTCTTGCCTATCTGGGTCATGGCAAAGCGCTCAAGCGGACTCAGGCCGTAGCGAACGATGTCTCTGGCAAGTGGAACTACATCCTCCTTCGAGCACAGACGCTCGATGGCTTCTCCTTCAGTCTCAACTGGCTCATGTCGCGGGTTGTCTAGGGCCAGAAACACATGTCCAACCGGTACGTCATCCACATATGCGAATGGCGGCGCGGTTTTCCGCGCACGTTGTGCTGAACTAGCCATAACTTGCCCCCCGCCTTCGCGACGGCAAAGGCTTTAGCAGCCTCCTACATTTGGAATCGGCCCGCAAGGCCTAGGCCAAGTGCCGGTCTCCTGGGAACTCAACCTGACTACAAAAGAGAGAAACTAATCCCCGCCCCTCCACCCCGCCTTACCCTCTCCTGTCCGGCATCCCGCCGGGACAGGAAAAACCATGACCACACAAAACAGCCACCCGCCTTTCGCGCCCGGCGCTCAAGGCCAGCCTGCGGGGCAGGCTGCGCCCGGAAATCCGCCACCGCGTGAGGGCCATACCACCAGGCCAATGGCCGAGCGGCACGAGGCGCTGTGGTTGAGCCTTGCCGCCCTGCACAAGGATACCGTGGCCCTCGGCGCCAAGAAGCCCAATGCTGATGTCTCCGATGCCCTGCGCATCAGCGCGGAGGGCCTGCTCAGCGATTGCGCCCCGTTCATCCGCCAGAGGGGCGAGCGCCTGCCGGTGGCCGCGCCTGATCTCATGGGTCTTGCCGCCCAGCTCGGCCAAGCCCTGGCGGCGCTCGAAGCCTGGGAATCGCGCCACACGACCTGGGACGAGCAGCGCCCATCCCATTGTCCCGGCGGCACAATTCTGCTTTTGTGCCGCCACATCCGAGGGGAATACACACGCTCTTGCGCGCCGCCGCCATCGCCCTGTTCACGCTGGCCAGCCTGCCTGCCGCCTTCGCCATTGATGCGCCCGCGGCCCAATGCGGCTTCAACGCCGACAAATCCAGCCTGGTCCTGACGGTGTCCAATAGCGGCGACGGCAAATATGCCTGCACGGCATCCTGCCAATATACCGTCACCGGCGAGCGCCCGCTGCAGACCTTCAGCTGCAATTATAGCCTCGGCGCCAAGACCGCCGACAAGATCGCCTGCGATCTCGACGGCAAGGGCCCCGGCCATTTCAACGAAGTCCGCCCCACCCGCTTCATCTGCCAGCCGCGCTAGCCGCCGGCAGCGAGCACTCACCCGAGCTTGGCATCCAGCGTAATCGTCAGCGCCCCCAGCGCGTTGGAGACCGGGCAGGCGGTCTTGGCCCGCTCGGCGATTTCGACGAACTTGGCCGCGTCGAGCCCGGGCACCTGGCCGGTCACGGTGAGCGCGCTGCTGGTAATCCCGGTCCCCGGGATCAGCTCCACCACCGCCGACACCTGCAATTGCGTTGCCGTCGTGCCGTTTTCTGCCAGGAAATGGGCAAACTGCATGGCAAAGCACCCGGCATGCGCCGCCGCAATCAGCTCTTCCGGGTTGGTGCCCGATTGGCCGCTTTCATCGACAAAGCGCCCCTTGAACGTATAGGGCAGGGCTTTGAGCGCGCCGCTGAGGCTGTCCAGCGTGCCATTGCCCTCGGTCAGTGACCCATTCCATTTCGCCGTCGCGCTGCGCTTCATCGTGCAATTCCCTTGGTTTGAAAAAGATAGAGCCGCGCCGTCCGGCCCGCCATGAATGCCGAGCCCCGGCGCCCCCGCCCAACCCAACACGCCATTGCGTCCTGATGATGAACGAGAGGAGCATCGTGGCAGGCGCGGAGGGTGATGTCATCCTCCCACGCGCCGGGTCGGGCCACGCGGCTTGTCCCGGCCAACCCCAACCCCGATGTCATCCCGGCGCTGGCCAGGATCCACTCCGAAATGCCTCAGGCTCCACCAGCCCATCCGTCGGCACCCACCCTCCCCCTTGCGGGGAGGGAAGCGAGATAGGACTTAGCGTGAGCTAAGTCCGTGGAATCGAGCAGGGTGGGGGTATCTCTCCGCGAGTCCAGTGCGTGTGGCCCACCCCCTCCCAACCTCCCCCTTCAAGGGGAGGGCCGTCCGGGCTGAGGCGAACTCACCGCTTAAAACAGTTCTCTCGGTGCCAATTCAAAAACGCAGGGTGCGGCCGATCTCGCGCCGCAAGGGGCCCAATCAATCGGCCAGTCTTGTTGATCAAGCTCTCAACCCCATCGCGGTCATTCACCTGCCGCGACACCATGATCTCCAGATCATCACTGAACCCGATGAGCCCTCGATCAAACATCCAATGCGCGGTCCCAGACAGCGCAACGCCATTGTTGATGATATCTGGTCCGTTCTGCTCCACCGGCCGAATATGCGCCGCCGCCACTTCGGCGCGCCCGCCACCATTGATGAGCTTCAACCCGGTCACCCCACAGCGTTCGCCGTAAGCGCGCAGCACGACGCGGCGAAACACTCGGTCCCGCACGACACGCGTTGTCATCGCCGCAACGCGCTCGCGCTCCTGCTCGTAGGCAAACGGCGCCCGCGCCTCATCGAACTGCAGGGGCGCCTCCGGCGTGCCAACCCGCGGAAGCAACGGCTGATCCTCGGCCAAACCGCGCTCTAGAACGCGGTCGAAATCCTGCGGCGAGATGGGTCGCACGGCCGCCTGCGCCCTTCCCGATATGCGACCTTGTTCGTTCAGCAGCCCCCGCTCCACTAGACCAGTGCCATCGTCGAATGGCACAGGATTAGGAAACTCAAGGTAGCTGCCGGGTTCAATCAAAGCCAGGTACATGCGCGGGGAAGAAGGATCGGGAACGATCTGCGAAACCCGCGCAATGGCGTAGTAGCCCTTTGATCCACGAACCTTCACCGGTTCGTAGTAGACGATCCAGTCGCCCACGCAGGCAGAAGCACGCTCAAGATACGGGGCCGGGAACTGGTATCGTTCCGCCGGGCTATCGTCATAGATCGAATCCGCTCGGTGGATAAAAACGGCGAATGCCAAGGCGCTGCCCCATATCTCGATGTCGCTGCCACAAGCGGTATGCGTTTAGTGCATTGATTGGGACCAGGAATCGGTCGAGCACTATGGCTCAATTTGGCTGAATTCGGATAGAGCGATCTATGTTTGAGCGTCGTACGGTCTTCGTAGTTGGTGCGGGCGGCAGCCGCGAACTTGGCTTGCCGATGGGATCTGAGCTCGCAAGTAACATTGGCGGACGAGTAAAATTTACTTTCCCTGATGGGTACAGTCCGACAGGTGGAGACAACGACGTATACTGGGCCGTCAAGTCCATTCTGGAGCAACAGAAGGAACGAGATCCTAATCCCATGTTTCGTGCTGGACAGGCCATCTCTCGCGGCATGTCTCAGGCAATTTCCATTGACAATTTTCTCCACACCCACGGCCATGACAAGAACATTACCCTCATGGGTAAACTGGGGATTGCTGCGGCTATTCTGGAAGCCGAGCGCAACTCAGCCATATTTCATCGGGACGAGGGTCAGAGAGATCTGATTGAATTTAGTGAACTTAAGGAAACTTGGCATTCGGTTTTCGTGAAGATGTTGTTGGAGCGGTCTGTTCGAAGGGATATATCAGATGTATTCGACAACGTATCAATCATAACATTTAATTATGATAGATGCATCGAGAGGTACTTGCATCATTCTCTGCAAAGTTATTTAGGGCTAAGCGCTAAAGATGCCGAGTTGTTGATGTCTCGTTTATCAATTATTCACCCGTATGGGCAGGTGGGCAAACTTCCGAGCACGGCCGAGGGTGGCATCGCTTTTGGAGAGCACATCCACTCCACTAAGCTGCCGTTAGTGGCTGCTCAGATTCGAACCTTTACGGAGAGGGTGGAGAGCGACGACGTGCTTTTCGCTATGCGCAAGCTGCTCTCGGAGGCGGAGGTGGTAGTCTACCTTGGATTTTCCTTTGGAGATATGAACATGGAGCTCATGTCCTTGGAAACCGCGGGCAGCCGCGTCGTTTATGGCACTAGTTTTGGTGTATCCAAAGCCAACCAGCGTGTCATCGAGCAGGACATTTTGGAGGCCATGGGACCTAATCAGTCGGTGGTGGAAGCAGTCACGCTGGAACCAATGACCTGCGTTGACTTCCTGAACGCGTACTGGAAGCCAATCATCCGCGGGGTTTGAGCAACAAAGCCTCTCGCGATCTAGAAACTAATCCCCGGCCCTCCACCCCGCCTTACCCTCTCCCTCCGGCATCCCGCCGGAACAGGAAAAACCATGACCACACAAACCAGCCAGCCCCCTTTCGCGCCCGGCGCTTAAGGCCAGCCTGCGGGGCAGGCTGCGCCGATTCCGGCAAACTTGTCCCCGCTCCTCCACCCGCCCGCATAATCGCCTGCTCCATCCGTCACAGGAGCATGCGCCATGGCCCATCAGCCGCCCAAAACCACCCATAACCTGGCGCTGCGCCACGAGGCGCTGTGGCTGGCGCTGACGGCTCTGCACCGCGATGTCTTGACACTCGCCAGCAAGCACCCCGCCACGTCAGTTTCCGAGCCGCTGCGCATTGCCGCCGAAGGGCTGCTGGCCAATAGCGCGCCCTTCCTGCCGCAGAAGCGCATGCGCCTGCCGGTGGCGGCGCCTGAGCTGATGGGGCTGGTCGTGCAGCTCGGCCAGGCGCTGGCCGGGCTCGAGGCCTGGGAGACCGGCCACAGTTTCTGGGATGCGGGCAAGGCCTGCCGTTGCTGGCGTGTCGGCGGCGAGGCTCTACCCATCATGCGGCTGCGCCCGCAACTGCCGCCGCCGCTGACCACGCATGGTGGCGTGAGCATTCGCGAAGCCCTGGCCAAGCGCATCGACCAGCGGCGGGCAGGCGATTTCGAGGCGGGCTTTGCCGCCGGGCGCGCCGCGCGGCAGGGCAGGCCCGTGGCCGAGATCGAGGTCGAGGCGCGCCAGACTTATCCCCATATCCGCCGGCTCGAGTAAACTCCTCGCCATCCATCCCCGCGCGGGCGGCCTGCAGGCGACAGTGGCGGGGTGGGCCGGGCGCATGGGCAAGCCACCAATGCGGGTCAAAGAGCTGGGTCGGCGCTTGCGAGCGTTGGGCACCGATCCCAGCGAATGGCAGAAAACCGGACGCCCCGAGACGGTTGTCGTCTCACTACTTAAAATACTCAGAGGCGAAAGCCGTCTCGGGGTCCGCCTATACTTGAGCAACCGGAGGCGCCCGCGCCGTCCGGCGCAAGGTCACACCCTCCGCGGGCGAGGGGCCTTCCTTGCCTGCTCATTCTGCATTACCGATAGCAGCGGCCGTCGCATGCGGCCTCGGGGGAACCACTCAAATGCGTGCCATTGTCTCGTCGATCGCCCTTGCCGCCGCCCTGGTTGGCGCCAGCCTTGCCACCGCGCTGCCAGCCCTTGCACAGGGCCAGCCCATCGACAGCTATTGCGCGCAGATTTCCGACAATGACAAATATGCCTCCGATGGCTACCCGCTCTCCGATGCCGGCTCCATCCTGCGGCAGGACCGCGCCAACTGGCACCGTTTCGGCACGCCCGATGCCGATGACTATGGCGACAATACCTTCGACACCACAGCGGCGCGCGAGCGCATTCCATCCATGTTCGACAATGGCAATATCGAGCCGGGCCTGGCCCGCAAGATCGTGCGCGGCTACCCCTATATCTGCGTCGACATCTACCGCAATTCGCTCTCGGTCTATACCGGCGGCTAGCCGAAGGCTGGCTCGCCCGGCGGCGAGGGTCTGCGCCCCGGCCGGCCGATAAATCCCCGCTGGGCCGCGTTTGGTGTATAACGGCCCTCCAAGGGCCGGATTTTCCTCGTCCTGACAGGAACGGAGCCCGGCCCCATGCATAAATACAAGATCGGCGAGACCCTCGATTTGCTGCCCAATCGCGGCAGCAGCACGCGCAAGGCCGGCCAGTGCGAAATCATGGCTTTGCTGCCCTATGAGGGCCATGCCGTGCAATATCGCGTCCAGGCCAAGGCCGAGAGCCATTTGCGCATCGTCGCCGAATCCGATCTGCGCCCTCTCACCAACTGATCCGTTCCATGACCACGCTCGCCGATTTCGCCATGCCGCGCCTTGATGGCACGACCCAGCCGCTCTCTGCCTATGCCGGCAAGGTCGTGCTGGTGGTCAACACCGCCAGCCAATGCGGCCACACCCCGCAATATGGCGGGCTCGAAGCGCTGTGGCGCCAATATGGGCCGCAGGGCCTGGTTGTGCTGGGCTTTCCCTGCAACCAGTTCGGCAGCCAGGAGCCGGGCGCGGCCGGCGAGATCGCCGAATTCTGCGAGATCAATTTCGGCGTGAGCTTTCCCCTGTTCGGCAAGCTCGAGGTCAACGGCCCGGGCCAGCACCCGCTTTACGGCTGGCTCAAGCAGGCCGAGCCGGGCGATGTCGAGTGGAACTTCGCCAAGTTCCTGGTCGGCCGCGACGGCCAGGTGGTCGCCCGCTTCACCCCTGATACCCAGCCGGCTGCGCTCGCGCCAGCCATAGAGGCCCAGCTGTAGCCCATCGGCCACACCGGGCGACCCCACTTATCCTCGTCCGGAACGAAGGACCTATACTCCCGTTGTCAGCTCACGGGGCGGAAATGGCGTGAACCCCCAAGGTCGCGTTTGCGATCCCCAGGGTCGCGTTTGCGATCCCCCAGGGTCGCGTTTGCGATCCCTCCAGGGTCGCGCTCCGCAATGAATGGTCCGGCCCACTCGCAAAGAGTGATGCCCTCGGCCAGTTCGTGAAAGGACAATAAAAATGAAGAAGATCCTCCTGGCCTCCGTGGCCGCGCTTTCGCTCGCCGCTGCAGTCCCGGCCTTTGCCCAGGACAAGGTTGTCGGTGTTGAATCCAATGCCAAAGCCGGCGCCGTCATCGGCGCTACCGGTGGCGCCACCACCGGCGCCGTGCTGGGTGGCCTGCTCGGTGGCCCCATCGGCGCCGTCATCGGCGGCTTTGCCGGCGCCACCATCGGCGCTGAGGCCGGCATCGAAACGGCCACGGTCGACTATGTCGTCGCCAACCCGGTCGAGCCCATCTACATCCAGGGCAATGCCGATATCGGCTTCGTCGTCCCCGCCGAGGTGACCGTCTATCCCATCCAGACCGACCCGGCCCACGGCTATCTCTATGCCAATGACCGCGTCTGGATCGTCGATCTGCAGACCCGCACCCTGGTGTATTCGCCGGGCTACCTGGTGCCCCAGACGGCGGCTGATTTTGCCGTCGCCAACCCCGTGACCTCCTTCGAGGCCCAGGGCGATGTGGTGGTCGGCTATGTGCTGCCCGATGGCACCGAGATTTCGACCATCCCCGACTCTCACTACGGCTATGTCTATCTCAACGACCGCCCGGCTCTGGTCGATGCCAATAGCCGCACGGTGATCTGGATCAACTGACCTCACCACGCTGCATACCAGCCGCCCGGTTCACCCCGGGCGGCTTTGCTTTGACCGGGCTTGCGGTTATAGAGTCTCCCGCAGGCGGAGGTGCACATGGCCGACATTCTCGAATATTGCCAGGGTCTCAAACAAGTCAGCTTCAAGCCGGGCACAGTCATGCTGCCCGAGGGCGAGCGCATGGGAAAACTCCTGGTCCTGATCGAGGGGCAGGTCGAGGTCATCCGCGAACGCACCCAGGTCACCCATGTCGACGAGCCGGGCTCGATCTTCGGCGAAATGGCCGTGCTGCTCGACATGCCCCATTCGGCCACGGTCAAAGCCCTCTCGGCAGTCACCGCCTACGAGATCCCCGATGCGCTGACGTTCCTCGACAGCCGCCCGGAATTCTCGCTCCACATCGCCACCATGCTGGCGCGGCGTCTCTATTACACGACGTCCTACCTGGTCGATCTGCAACAGCAGGCTGCGGGGAAACGACAGGATCTCGACCTGGTCGACCAGATCCTGGCCAGCCTGGTCGATCCGGCCGACGTCAAGAAGCGCAAGAAGGCCTGACCCGTGGCCGATACCAAGCCGAGCCTCAGCATCACCTATTGCACCCAGTGCAACTGGCTGCTGCGCTCGGCCTGGATGGCCCAGGAAGTG
>CBFGMY010000111.1:0-13594 GCA_965650055.1 uncultured Devosia sp. | reverse complement strand
GGTCACGAACTTGCCGATCAGGCCCTCGTAGCGCTCGTCGTCAGGATGCACGGCAACGCCGCTATCACCCAGCATGGTTTCGGGGCGGGTGGTGGCGACGATGATGTAGTCGCGGGTCTCCCACTCGGTGGGCTTGCCCTCTTCGTCATGGGCGATCGGAAACTGGTAGGTAACCCCGTCGGCCAGCGGATAGCGCAGGTGCCACATGTGGCCCTTGATCTCGATGTTTTCGACTTCGAGATCGGAGATGGCGGTTTCGAGGCCCGGATGCCAGTTCACCAGGCGCTTGGCGCGATAGATCAGGCCGCGTTTGTGCAGCTCGACGAAGACCTTGGTGACTGATCGCACCATCTGGTCGTCCGCCACGCCGTTTTCACCCATGGTGAAACGTTCGCGGCTGAAATCGGCCGAAGCGCCCAGGCGCTTGAGCTGGTTCATGATGGTGCCGCCGCTTTCGGCCTTCCATTCCCAAACGCGCTCGACGAACTTTTCGCGACCCATTTCGCGGCGGCCCGGCTGCTGGCGTTCCATCAGCTGGCGCTCGACGATCATCTGGGTGGCGATACCGGCATGGTCGGTGCCCGGCTGCCACAGCACATCCTTGTGCAGCATGCGGTTGAAGCGGATCAGGATGTCCTGGATGGTGTTGTTGAGCGCGTGGCCGATATGGAGCGAGCCGGTCACGTTGGGCGGCGGAATGACGATGGTGAAAGTCTCGGCGCCCGGGGCAGCCCCTGCCCCGGCAGCAAAGGCATTTGCCTTGAGCCAGTCGGCATAGATGCGGCCTTCGACGGCCGATGGCTCATAGGACTTTTCAAGCATTGGTCACTCGCAACAGCAGCGACCCGCCAGGATGTCCGTTCTCGTTGGAGAAAGACCTGGCGGGCCGGATAAACAGGTTGGCAGACTTCAAGCAAATGCGGGGTGCGGGGTCAACAAGCAACAGCGCATGACGCCGATGGTTCAGTCGACTCCCTCCCCCCTGCGGGGAGGGATCAAGGGTGGGGGATGTATGGCCCTGATACCGGGATCTTGTCCCCCCACCCAGCTACGCCAAGGCCCTTCGGGCCAGCTGAGCTACCCTCCCCGCAAGGGGGAGGGAGAACCCGGTGGTTGACCCGTGCAATGCCTCACCCTAGTGGGCAGGCCCGAGGGGTCAATCGGAGCGTTACTCGCCGCGGGAGATGCGGGAGATTTCCTTTTCGACCATGCGCTCGACGACGGAGGGCAGGTTTTCGTCCAGCCATTCCTTGAGCATCGGGCGGAGCATGTCGCGCATCAGCGATTCGATGGTGGCACCGGTATTGCCCAGGCCAAGACCATTGAGCTTGGTGATGGAGCTGCGGACGGCCGCCTGGGTGGCCGGCTCGAGCAGTTGCTCGGCCATGTCGCTGGACAGGGTCGGATCGGGCAGCGGCGCCGCCTGGGCGATGCTGGGCTGCGGACGCGGAGCCGGCTGTGGTGGCGGGGCCGGCTGCGGCGCGGGCTGTGGCTTGGGGTTGAAGGCCATCGGCGGCGGATCGAAGGCCGGCAGCTCTTCCTCTTCGGGGGCAGCCATGTCGAAGGTAATGTCGTCGGGATCCACCAGTTGCGGCGCGGACGCCACCGGCTCGTCGTCAGTAGCGGTGTCAGCCAGGATGGAGTCGAAGCTGAATCCGCCAACGTCGTCGTCATCGGCCTTGTCGACAATCTGGCTGGCTGACAGCGCCAGGGGCTCGATATCGTCGAGCATGTCGCTCAGGTCGCGATCGAGCGAGTCAGCCATTGGCCGGGCCGGCGTGGCCTGCATGGGGGGTGGGGCGGCCTGAATAGTCGGGCGGCGCGGCACACCGGCGGCATCGTCATCGGCAATGATCTGCCGGATGGACGACAAGATCTCGTCCATTGATGGTTCTTTGGGAGCCGGCTTGTTCATCAGTGCCTCTTACTCATGCGCGCCCGAACCAGTCCGCGGCCTCCGCCAAAGCGGCCAACCTGATTCGTCCCGACTACCTTAACGCCAGCCGCCCCAATTAGGAATCGCCGCAGCGGGCCGCAAGCCCGTTTCCACTAAAACTTGTGGCCGGGCATGACCCGGCCACCAAGTCTCGATTCAATCTGGACGCAAGGCGTTGCCGAAGCACGAAGGCGACAGACGCAGTTTGCCGAAAACCTGCGCGTCAGCCGATCACTCGGCGACGGTGCGCAATTCCTGCCACACGTCGTCGACAGCCTGGTTGTAGCGCACGGCGGACTTGACCTCGACGGCCAGGCCCAGATCGGTCGCCGTCAGGCGGCCCATGGCCGACAGCAGCGAGAATGTGGCGATGACCTTGTTGGTCGAGGCATTGATGAGGCCTTCGCGCGCCGTGGTCAGTTCGGCCTGCGCGTTGAGCACGTCGAGGGTGGTGCGGGTGCCCAGGTCACGCTCCTGGATGACACCATCGAGCACGGTGCGACCGGCCGCAACAGCGGAATTGGCCGCAGAAATCTGCGCGTCCGCGCTCTGGATGCCGGCCCAGGCGGAAATCACTGCCTCGCGGATCTGGTCATAGGCGGACATGGCGTCCACCTCGGACTTGATCTGTTCGATATTGGCCTTGCGCACACCCGCGCCAATGGCACCGCCGGCATAGAGCGGAATGGTAATCTGGAAGCCGATCGAGCCGCTGAGGCCATCCTGCTGACTGCCACCGACGGTGAAGCGGTTGCCGACCGAGCCGGTAACCGACGCGGTTGGGCCGAACGCGGCCTGGGCCGCATCGGCGCCGGCCTGGGCGGCGCGGATGGCGGCCTTGGACAGCAGGATAGCGGGATGGCCGATCTCGGCTTCGGAAATGGCGGCCTGGAGGCTGGAGGGAACCAGCCGACCGAAATTGTGCGAGGAATCAAGATTCTGCGGGGCCGCTCCGACATAGCGCTGGAAGGTGGCCTGACTGATCTCAAGGCTGCTCAACGCGGCGCGGTAGGCCGCGTCTCCCTGCGCGAGACGCGCCTCGGCCTGGGCGACGTCGATACGGGTCCCCTCGCCTACGTCGAGCCGATCGCGCGCCGACTGCAGCTGCGCCTGGAAGAAATTGGTGTTTTCCTGGCGCAACGCGACCAACTGGCGGTCGCTCAACACGGACATATAGGCCTGGACGACCGCGAGCAGGACGTTCTGCTCGGTGTTGCGGATCTGGTATTCGGCCGCCTCGGCACCGGCGCGCGCCGCTTCGATATTCGCTTCGGTCTTGAAGTTGTCGAAGACGGTCTGGTTATAGGAGAGACCGGTCGTGAAGCTGGTGCTTTCGACCCACTGGTTGCTGCCCGCAGGCAGGGCAAGAGTGTGATTTCCGCTCAGCGAGGCCCCGATGGTGGGGCGTTTGCCCGCCTCGGCCAAGGCAACATTTTCCGCCGCAGACTTGGCGCTGAGCAGTGCCGCCTGCAGGTCGGGCGCATGATCGTAGGCGATGGTCAGCGCCTGGGTGATCGACTGCGCCTGCGCGCCGCCGACCGAACCGGCTGCCAACACCAAAGCCAACGCACTGGCCACCAAATTTACGCGAAAACCCATGCCCGCCTCCGACAACCCCAAGACACTATGCGCGGCACATGGGGTGCACAACCTGCCGCGACAATCCCCACCGGGGCTTAATGTACGATTAACCTCCGCACGTGCCTGATGGGCAACACGCGCGACGATATCACTAAAACACGAATTCTTCGTTCCTTTGCCGCGCGAGCGGCGGCAGGAAGGCATTGAACTCCGCGCGCGCCGTAACGCCACGGTCCGATTTCACAAAAATATGGGCCACCGCGGTGGCGCCGTTTCGAATCAAGGCTACCAGACGGCCGCCTTGCTTGAGCCGCGCCAGGAAGGCGTCGGGCACGCTATCGAGAGCGCCCTGGACCATGATGACATCGACCGATGCCGCGGCAACCTGGTCGATGTCGCCTGTAACAATGTGGGCATTGGCAATGCCGAGCCCGGCAAGATTGGCGATGGCGGACGAAGCGAGGGCCGCATCCTGCTCCAGGCCGATAACCGAGGCTGCCAGTCCGGCGATGACAGCGGTTGAATAGCCCGTGCCCGCGCCGATATCGAGCACGGCGTCCCGCTCGGTGATGTCTGCCAGCTTGATGAGCTTGGCGAGCGTCGCGGGGGCCGCCATGAAGCGACCGGCAGCCCGGTCGCCAAGCCACTGGATATCGTCGACATAGGCGACGTCGCGGCGGCTGGAATCGACGAAATCCTCACGCGGGATGGCGCGCATGCGGGCCAGGATAGGCGCATTGGTAACGCCACCAGCCCGCAGCTGGCTTTCCACCATATGCGCGCGTGCACGCTGGAAATCGACCATAGAGAATTGCCCGCCCCGGGTGAATTCATATGACGGACGTGAATATAGTCGGTCACCTTGCATGGCAAGAGCGGAACCAGCGATGCGGCAATTATGCTGCCGCATGAGGGGCATGCATATTCGCCGGAGATATGCTCGGCGGACCTATCCCAGACCAGGGGCCGCCACAACAGCAATTGCGGGCGGGCCGCCCAGGGTCACGGAAAGACCCGGCGACCAAAGGCCCGGGCGGGCGTTTCCAGCAGCCGCTGCACGAGCAGCGAAACCAGAATCGTCAGGCAGGTCGCGAGCAGGAGCCTGGGCCAGGTGGAGACGATGCCGAGCTTTCCCGCCGCCAGGTATGCCAAGGGGTGCAGAAGATATATCGGGTAACTCAGCGCGCCGATTGTCCGCGCCAGCGCCCGGGCATAGCCGGCCGGCTCCCTGAGATACACCGCCCCGCATACGAAGGCGATCGTGGCGGCGGTAAAGACGAGACCACGCCAACCCACCAGCAACTCGATGGGGTGGTTCGCGTCGATCAACAGGAATGGAGCGAGGGCGGCGGCGAGCACGAGCAGCGGCCAGAGACCGCCCTTTCGCGGGTAGGCCATGAATATGCCGGCCAGCAGAATCCCGGCCATGAAGTAGCCGAAGAAGGCTGCCGGCTGGGTATAGGCGCTCCATAGCGAAGCATCGAAGGCCTGCTGATCCTGCAGCGTGAAGTTGACGAATGCGGCGGAAAATACCAACGCCCCCACTGTCGCCAGCACCCTCGCCGCCATGGATCGAAGCATCCAGACGATGAAGGGCAGCAGAAGGTAGAAAACCATCTCGATGCCGATCGACCACCCGCCCATCAACAGCGAGGAATTGCCCGGATTGGCAAAGCCGAAGAGCAGGCTGGCACTCCAGATGAGCTTGTAGCCCTGCGCTGCCTCGGGGCCCACCAGCAGGACATGCAGGATGATCGCCAGGTAGAAGAGTGGCGCAATCCTGAACACTCGGCGCGCGACATAGCGCCTGACGCCCTCCGCCGTGGTCAGAGCGGCGTGGTAACGGACGAACAGCGCGAAGCCGCTGACCACGAAGAACGCGTAGACAGCGTAGTAGGCGACGCGCTCAACATGAGCGATCCCCTCAAGATGCAGGTAGTGATAGGCCAGCACGGCCATGGCCAGCAGGCCGCGGGCGCAGTCCACGGTTACCACATGGGGCAAGCTCTCGGCCTGGATTTTGGCGTCTGACATGCCGCCGTTACTACCGCTACGACCCAGCCGCAACAATCCCCTGCCCGATGGGACCGCGGATCATTGCTCGCCATTGCGGCAACGCCTGATGATTTGCCTGGAAGGGATTTGGAGGCCACGTCCGGAATTGAACCGGAGTACGCGGATTTGCAATCCGCTGCGTCACCACTCCGCCACGTGGCCTCACGTGTGCAGTACGTATTGGACGGCAATTGCTTATGCAATACCCCGCCTAACGGAGGATGAATTTTCTGAACAGCCGCGGGCAGGATGTCCGCCAGCCACGCCCAGGAGCGTGCCCATGATGAAGCCGGTCGTTCGGCCGGCGCGGGCCATAAAGCGGGCTGGGCGGATCATCTTGCGGTCACCATGATTTCGCGGATGTCCCGGGCCAGGTCGCCCAGGTCATTGTTCAGCTGGTGATCCCGATCCGCGAGGGCGCGGGTGGTGGCGTGGGGGATGGCCCCGGCGTAAAGCGCCATGTGATCAGGCGGGACCTCGGCATCGGCGGCGCCATGATAGATGAACAGGGGGACATCGGCGCGAAGCTGCTGGGCGAAGTCGGACACCGGGTCCGTCTCATCGCCGGTCCAGCCGCCCTCGCCGAGGAATGGCGGGGCAATGAGCAGGACAGCGCCCCATTTTCGCTTCGGGCGGTGCTCGGCCAGTGCGTGGATGAGAAAGGTGGCGCCGATGGAGTGACCGACGAGGATCGCGTTGTCCTCCAACTCATCGAATAGCTCGAACAGCGCAGCCTTCCAGGTCGCGTATTGCGGCTCCCCTTCGTCGGGCATGCGCGGGTAGCGGACCGCATATTGCGGACCCAGTTCCGCCTCGAGGCTCGCGACGAGCTTGTTGTCCCACTCGTCATGGGTTCCTTCGCCAGCGCCCTGGATAAACAGAATCTGCATGGCTTTCACTCCATCGTCCATCTTGGGTCCACAACGCTTCGGACTACCGAAGCGTCGCCGCCTTATCCTGGGCTTCGATCGCCTGGATCAGCTGTTCCCGGCCGATGCCGACATCCCGCAGCAGGTGCTCGGGGGCGGATAGCAGGTCCAGCAACGCGTATCTCCGGGCATGTGCCGCCCGGCGTGCGGCGAACCACCTGATAATGGCACGGGTGAAGAGGAAGCGGTCGGCACGGTGCTCGAGGGCGAAATCAGCGATGGCCATTTGCGTCTCCAACGGTTTTGACTGCATTCACGGCCCCTAGCGGGCAAGGACAAAGCTATGCCAAACTGGTCTGGCATTTAATGACCAGTTGGGGCGGAAATACTTGTCCAGTCGCGATGCAGAGTTGCTGATCAGTGTGGATCGCCAGGGATCCGCTTCCATGCAGGCACAGGTCGAAAGGCAGCTGCGCGACGCCATCCGCGGCGGCACGTTGCGGCCGGGAAGCGCTGTGCCGTCGACCCGCGAACTCGCCCGTGACCTGGGCATTTCGCGGCCCCTGGTGATGGAGGCATACGCCCAGCTCGCTGCCGAGGGCTATCTTGCCCTGCGCCAGGGCGCGGCGCCGCGCGTGGCGGATACGGCACCGACACAGCAGGCCCGCGCGTTTCCGGCCGAGAGCTACCCCGTCGCCATCTTCCGCTACGACTTCCGACCCGGCAGCCCCGACCTATCGAGCTTTCCATCTGCCCGCTGGCTCAAGGCCGTGCAGGCCGGCCTCAAGGCCATGACCCCCGATGATTTTGGCTATCGGCAGCGCTACGGGGTCTGGCCCCTGCGCCAGGCCTTGTCGGACTATCTGGGGCGGGTGCGCGGCGTCAGCGCCGATCCGCGGCAAATCCTGATTACCGGCGGCTTCGAGCAGGCCAAGGCCGCGGTGGCGAGGCTCCTGAGGCGCCGCGGCGTGGCGGAGCTCGCGGTCGAAGATCCGGGCTATCACGACCGCGAGGCCTGGCTCGCAGCCGGCTTGAGGCTTGTGCCGATTGCGGTGGATGAAAACGGCATCGACGTTACCGCGCTCGCCAAAAGCCAGGCGCGGGCGGTCCTGCTGACCCCCGCCCATCAGTCGCCGACAGGCGTGGTGATGAGTGGCCAGCGGCGCCTTGCGCTGGCCGACTGGCTGCGTGACAGGAATGCCATCGCGCTCGAGGACGACTACGACGCCGAGTTCCGCTACGACCGCGCCCCGGTCGGCGCCTTGCAGGGCCTGGCGCCCGACCATGTCGTTTATGCCGGCACGACGAGCAAGACGCTTGCCCCTGCCCTGCGGCTCGGCTGGATGGTGGCCCCTCCCAACCTGCTGCCGATGCTGGAGGACGAATTGCGGCTGATGGACTGTGGTCGCGGGCGCATCGACCAGTTCGCGCTCGCCCATTTCCTCACCAGCGGCGACTATGATCGCCACCTGCGCAAGATGCGCTCCCTCTATCGCGATCGTCGCGCGGCGTTGCTGTCCGCGATCGATGCAGAGCTGCCCGAGGCCGTGGTTGGCGGCATTTCCGCCGGCTTGCATGCCACCGTCCGTTTCCCCTTCCGGCTTGACGAAGAGGCAATTGTCGAGAGCGCCGGGAAACGGGGCATGGGCGTGAGCTTTCTGCGGCGCCACTATCTGGGGGACGCTCCCGACGCGAGCACCTTGCTGCTCAGCTATGCTGGCATGCCCGAGTCCGTCCTCCGCACGGCGCTGCGCACACTGGCCGGGCTGGTGCATGGCAACCCGGGGCCAGGCGGCGCCGTTGGCCAGGAAACATGAAACGGACAGCGATGCGGATATATAACCCGGACCCATCGCAACCTTGCCTGGAATGCCGCCCCGCGCTATCGAACAGGGCCTACGATAACCGGGGGTGCATATGGCGCCGCGCATGATCGATCCGCGAATCAAGCTCCGGCACCTGGTGTGCTTTCTTGAGGTCGCGCGGCTCAAGAGCGTGGTCAATGCCGCCGAGCTGCTTCATGTCAGCCAGCCTGCCGTGTCCAAGACGATCCAGGAACTCGAGCAGTTGCTGGGCGGCAGCCTGTTTGACCGCAGCAAGCGCAAGCTGTCTCTGACCCCGTTCGGAGACGTGTTCAATCGCTACGCCTCCACCAGCCTCGCCGCCCTGCGCCAAGGTATCGACGTGGCGCGTGGGACGCATGAGGCGACTATCGTCAGGGTCGGGGCGCTGCCGACGGTTTCGGCCCGCATCCTGCCCGATGCGGTGCAGGCCTTCACGGCGGGCGGCTCAGGCGTCCACACCAGGGTCGTCACCGGCCCTAACGATTACCTGCTCTCCCTGCTGCGCACGGGCGACGTCGATTTCGTCATCGGGCGCATGGCCGAGCCCGAAGCGATGGTTGGTCTGTCGTTCGAGCATCTCTATTCGGAGCGCGTCGTCATGGTCGTTCGCCCCGGACACCCGTTGCTGAGCGAGCGGGCTTTCGACCTGCCGATGATCGAGGCGTATCAGACCCTGGTGCCGACGCCGGATTCGGTGATCCGCAACCTGGTAGACCGGATGCTGCTGGCGCATGGGATTACCCGATTGCGCGACGAGATCGAGACGGTTTCCAACGCGTTCGGGCGCGCCTATGTCCGCCAGACCGACGCGATCTGGATCATCTCCGAGGGTGTGGTCGCGGTTGATGTGGTGGAGGGGCAGCTGGCCCTGCTGCCAGTGGATACCAGCGAAACGACGGGTCCGGTGGGCCTGACCACTCGCACCGACACCGCTTCGACGCTTGCGGCGGACAGCCTGCAGCAGGCGGTGCGCGATGTCGCCGCCCGCATGCGTTGACTAACGGCTCGGCTGGCGGCGGAAGGCCAGTGGCGGGACGCCGAGGACGCGCTTGAGCATGCGGGTAAAATAGGCCGGATCGTCATAGCCGAGACCTGCCCCGATCTGCTTGATGGACAGGGTGGAGAACAATAGCTGCCGCCGGGCTTCCAGCGCGATGCGCTGCTCGATCACCGCCAGGGCCGAGGCGCCCAGCACCTGGCGGCACACCCGGCTCAGATGGGTCTGGCTGATGCCAAGGGCGTCGGCATAGTCGGCGATGCGGCGGGTCTCCCGGAACCTCTGGTCCACCAGCAGGCGGAAGGCGCCGACATGCAGACGCGCGCGTCCTTCCCCTGTCTCCGAGGGCGTCGACAGGCTGCCGGCGCGGTGCAGCGCCACCTGCAGCAGCGTGATATGTGCGCGCATGGCCAGGTCGTGATGGTCGCCCGGGCGATCGGCCTCGGCCAGCAGCCGGTCGAGAGCGCGGTGGGCTGCCTCCCCGCCGGTTGCGATGACACCGGCGGGTAAATCCTCGATACCCTCGGCCATGTCGCGCGCCATGAACGTGACGATCACGCCTTCGACGTCGGTGCTGAAGAGATAGCCATGCACTGTCATGGCCGGGACGACCACGATTGCCGTCGGCGCAAGATCAAAGGCCGCGCCGTCGAGGGTCACCTGCCCCCGCCCTCCGGTCAGGCTCAGGACCTGAAAGAACTGCTCATGCCGATGCGGGGCGATGCGATAGCCATGCAGGCGGCTGCGGGACTGAATGGTCTCCCAATGCAGCCAATCCTGCTGCCGATCGCTGACCGCTTCGCCATAGAGCGCATATGTCGGGACGCCATTCATGTTCGGATAGTGCAAGCAATTGCGCCACCTGTCCATTCCCGCAGCGCACGTTGCAGCGCATGCTCGGTAAAAATCGAGGGGGAACAATGCGCCATCAGGTTGTCATCGTGGGGGCGGGTCCGGCTGGGCTGATGCTCGGGCGGCTGCTCGAGCTGGCTGGCATCGACGCCGTCATCCTCGAGCGCAAGAGCGCCGACTATGTGCTCGGCCGCATTCGCGCCGGGGTGCTCGAACAAGGCACCGTGGCGCTGATGGACCGCGCCCGGGCCAGCCGGCGCATGCATGCCGAAGGGCTGATCCACCACGGCGTGGAATTGAGCTTTGACGGCGACAGCCACCGCATCGACTTCGGCGCTCTGATCGACAAGCAGGTGATGGTCTATGGCCAGACCGAGGTCACCCGCGACCTCATGGACATCAGGGATGGCACCACCATCTACGAGGCCGAGGACGTTGAACTGCATGACTTCGATGGGCAGCCCTGGGTCAGCTATCGCAAGGATGGCAAGACGCATCGGATCGACTGCGATTTCATTGCCGGCTGCGACGGTTACCATGGCGTGGCGCGGCAGAGTGTGCCGCAGGACGCGCTGACGACCTTCGAGCGGGTGTATCCATTCGGCTGGCTGGGCGTGCTGGTCGACCGCCCGCCTGTCGCCGACGAGTTGATCTATGCCCATCATGAGCGGGGCTTCGCGCTGTGTTCGCAGCGCTCGAAGAGCCGCAGCCGCTACTATGTGCAGGTGCCGGCCGACGAGCAGGTGGGCGCTTGGTCCGACGACCGATTCTGGGATGAGTTGCGCGCCCGGCTCGACCCTGCGACGGCCGAGGCCCTGCAGACCGGGCCATCGATCGAGAAATCGGTGGCGCCGCTGCGCAGCTTCGTCGCCGAGCCTTTGCGCTTCGGCAGGCTGTTCCTCGCCGGCGACGCCGCCCATATCGTGCCACCCACGGGCGCCAAGGGGCTCAACCTGGCAATGAGCGACGTCGCTGCTTTGGCCGATGCCCTGATCGAGCATTTCACCGAAAAATCGCCTGCGGGAATCGATGCCTACTCGGCCAAGGTTCTCGCCCGCATCTGGAAGGCTGAGCGATTCAGCTGGTGGATGACATCGCTGCTCCACACTTTCCCGGAAACCGGCGCCTTTGGCCGCCGCATCCAGCGGGCGGAATTCGACTATCTCACCGGCTCGCGCGCCGCCCAGCAGAGCCTGGCCGAGAACTATACCGGCGTGGTCACCTGGGGCGATACCCAGTCGTCGGTCGCGACGCCCCGACCGCGCGTCGCATAATAGACCGCCGACGCGCTTTGGGACTTCACCGACAGAGCATGCTTGCTTAGGTTGCTGCCGCAACGAGCGGGGACATGCAGTGAGCGAGTGGACACAAAGCGGCGGCAGGCGAGAACTGCTGCAGCCGGTGATGGCGGGCGCGCTGGCCGCCATCGTGGGATATGCGAGCACGTTCACGCTGGTGCTGGCGGCCCTGACGGCCGCGGGCGCATCGCCGCAACAGGCCGGCTCCGGGCTGATGAGCGTCTGCATCGCCATCGGCATCCTCAACATCGTGGTCAGCACGCGCATCAAGCTGCCGGTGAGCTTTGCCTGGTCGACGCCCGGGGTGGCATTCATCCTGACAGTTGGGGAGCCGGTGGGGGGCTTTCCCGCGGTAGCCGGCGCGTTCCTGGTGGCGGCGGCGCTGATCGTGCTGACAGGGCTGACCAAGCCGCTGGCGCGCGCCATTGCCGCCATCCCTGCCCCGATCGCCAATGCCATGCTGGCGGGCATGCTGCTGACCCTGTGCCTGGCGCCGATCAAGGCGGTGGCGGAAATGCCGGCCCTGGCGCTGCCGATCCTGCTGGCCTGGATCGTCGGCCTGCGGTTTGCCAAGCGTTACGCCGTGCCGATCGCGGTGGTGGTGACCGGCATCATGCTGGCGACGACCACGCACCTGCCGGCTGGGGCGCTCGATGGCAGCTGGCCCAGCCTGGTGCCTGTCATGCCGGTATTTACGCTGGACGCGATCGTGCGGATCGGGTTGCCGCTCTATGTCGTCACCATGGCCTCGCAGAACCTGCCGGGTCTCGCGGTGATGAAAGCCAATGGCTATGTGCTCAAGCCAGCGCCGCTATTCATCATGACAGGCCTGGCCAGCGCGGCTACGGCGTTCTTTGGCGGGCATAGCAGCAACCTGGCGGCCATTACCGCGGCAATCTGCGCCGGCCCCGAAGCCCATCCCGACAAAACCAGACGCTGGCCGGCCCCCGCGGCCGCGGGCGCGGTCTATCTGCTGCTGGCGCTGGGGGCCAGCCTGGCGGCAGCGTTCATCGCGGCTTCGCCGCCTCTGCTGATTCAGGCCGTGGCGGGCCTGGCATTGCTATCGAGCCTTGCCGCGGCGCTCTCGGGCGCATTGGTGGCCGAGGAGACCCGGCTCCCGGCCATCCTCACCTTTGTCACCACTGCATCGGGTATCACCATTGCCGGGGTTGGCGCACCGTTCTGGGGCCTGGTGGCAGGCATCGGCATGATCCTGATGCTGCGCCTGGGCATCCGCCCCGAGCCGGTCAATACCGGCAAATGAGCCTGCCCCATGCGGTGATCATCGCCGGCGGCAGAGGCGAGCGGCTCGGCGGGGTGCGCAAGGGCGATCTGCGGATCGGGGGTCGGCGCCTGATGGACCGCGTCACAGAATCGCTGGGCGCGGTAGCCACACCATTGATGATTGCCATCGGACCCGGAGAGACCCGACTGCGCCTGCCGGTCGGCGCAATCGGCGTGGCCGACCTCGACGCGCCCATGGGCGGCCCGCTGGCGGGGCTCGTGGCGGCAGTGGCGGCGCTGCAGGCCAGAGGTATCGGCACGGGCCTGTTGGTCTCGGTGACCGTGGACACGCCCTTCCTGCCCGCCGACTTCGTCGCCATCATGCGCGACGGCCTGGGCGGCGCGCCGGCTACCTATGCCGCCTGGGGCGACCAGTTTTACCCACCCAATGCGCTGTGGCGGATCGAAGCACTGTCGGCCCTGCCCCAGTTGGTGCGAAGCGGCGAGGCGGCGCGCAGCCTCAAGGCCCTGCAACAAATGCTCGGGGCCGTGGCGGTGGACTGGACCGGCCGAGCGGGTGCGGACCCCTTTGCCAATATCAACACGGTTGGCGACCTTGTCAGGCTAGGCGGGATGGCGGCCGGGCGGGCACCGTCACCACTTATTCACACGCTGGGCAATTGAGGGCTTGGCAAAGCAAATCAAGTCCGCTAAACGGACCTCGCTTCCCCACAGGAAGCCCGACAGGGCTCCCAAGGGAGGCCTTGGTGTTCCGCGATAGCTCAGTTGGTAGAGCGTTCGACTGTTAATCGAATGGTCGCTGGTTCGAGTCCAGCTCGCGGAGCCAATTCCCAGACATTGATGACCGGTTTGCTCGCACTCTCAAGGTGTTGGGCCCGCTTTCTCATGCGCAAGGTGGCCCTGGCGCGCTGACTCCA
>CBFGMY010000110.1:0-13676 GCA_965650055.1 uncultured Devosia sp. | reverse complement strand
ATGAACACTGGCGGCTGAGCTGGCGCCTCCCTCCCCTCGATGGGGAGGGAACGAGGGTGGGGTGACGGGGAGCCACCGCTATTCGGTAGGTGTCGTCGTCAGGTCAGGCTGCGGGCCCCTACTTCAAAAACTCCAGGTCCGGTCCGACCGGCACGATCCGCGTCGGATTAATCGTGATGTGGCTCCAGTAATAGTGCGTCTTGATGTGGTCGAGATCGACCGTTTCCTTGACGCCGGGCATCTCGTAGAGCGCCTTGAGATAGTGCGAGATGTTCTTGTAGTCGGCGATGCGCCTGAGATTGCACTTGAAGTGGCCGACATAGACCGCGTCGAAGCGCACCAGGGTGGTGAACAGCCGCCAATCGGCCTCGGTGATGCTGTCGCCGGTGAGATAGGCCGTTTCGCCCAGTAGATCCTCGACCCAGTCGAGCGCCTCGAACAGCTTGGCGACGGCGCCCTCATAAGCCTCCTGGGTGGTGGCGAAGCCGGCCTTGTAGACACCATTGTTGATGTCGTCATAGACCCGGGCATTGATCGTATCGATCTTGCCGCGCAGGGCTTCGGGGTAGAAGTCCTCGGTATTGCCGGTCAGCTCGTTGAAGGCCGAGTTGAACATGCGGATGATTTCCGAGCTTTCGTTGGAAACGATCTGGCCGGTCAGCTTGTCCCACAGCACCGGCACGGTGACGCGGCCGGTATAGTCGGGGACCGCCTGGGTATAGACCTGCCAGAGGGTGTCCTTGCCCAACAGGTGATCGCCGGTCGAGCCGGTGGTCTTGTCAAAGCTCCAGCCGGTCTCGTCGGGCATCTTGGGCGAGACGACGGAAACCGAGATCAGGTCTTCGAGCTCCTTGAGCTTGCGGAAGATCAGCGTGCGGTGGGCCCAGGGGCAGGCGAGCGACACATAGAGGTGATAGCGGCCAGCCTCGGCCTTGAAGCCACCTTTGCCCGACGGGCCGGCGCTGCCGTCAGGTGTCACCCAGTTGCGGAAGCCGGCCTGGCTGCGCTTGAACTCACCACCGGTCTTTTTGGTGTCGTACCACTGGGTGGACCATTTACCGTCGATCAATTGTCCCAAGATCGAACCCTTTCCGTCATGTTGCCGACTCGTTGTCAGGCTCAAATCCCGACAGTCGTTTGCGTTGCCTGACACATAGAGCGGGCCGGCGGGGGCGATAAGGCACCAATGGCGCAACGAAGCGTTGTGCATTTTGAACACAGAAGGCCTGCGCATCTTGTATTTTGGCCCGACATCCATGATTTTCGTTTTACGCGAGGCCCCCATGGTGCTAATGCGGATTTCAGGCGTCTGGAGGCGCCCAGGATGGTGAAGGTTTTGCTGGTGACACGACGACCGTAAGCGGTCTTTCGAAGCGGTGCTCTTGTGAGCGCCGGGTTTGTCTCACGCATCCCCATTCTGGATCATCGTCATGACCCTTTCGTCTGCGCCCTCGGCTGTGTCAGCTGCTGTCTCCGCCGCTCCCGTCCGTGTCCCCACCGTTCGTCCCGCCACAGCCGCCGATGACATGTTCATCGACGACCTGCAGGCGATTGCCTTTGGTCCCGGCCGCTTCGCCAAGACGGCCTATCGCATTCGCGAGCGCTTCAAGATCGATCCCAGCATGAGCCTGGTCGCCGAAGTCGATGGCACGGCCTGTGGCTCGGTGTGGATGACCCCGATTTCCATCGGCGGCATCAATGGCTGGATGCTGGGCCCGCTCGCCACGCACCCCAATTTCCGCAAGCTCGGCGCCGGCAAGCTCCTGGCGCGCGAAGTGACCAAGCGGGCTCTGGCGCGCGGCGATGGCCAGTTCGTCATGCTGGTGGGCGACCGCGACTATTACTGCCCGCTGGGCTGGGAACCGACGACGCTGGGCAATATCGAATTCCCCGGCCCGGTCGACCCGACCCGCGTGCTGCTGTTTGCCGAAGACAAGGCGCTGGCGACGACGATTTCAGGCCCCATTGCCGCCTGGCAGCAGGGCTAGACGCGCCCTTCACCTCTCCCTCCGGGTGAGGGGCCTTTGGCTGCCGCAGTGGCCAAACCACCCCCACCCTCATTCCCTCCCCACAAGGGGGAGGGAGGCGCATGACCCAGGTCAGTGTTCCAATACTGTCCCACGCACCAAACAGGCTTCCCTCCCCCTTGTGGGGAGGGAATGAGGGTGGGGGTATCTTGCGGCATGCGCCGCGGGTAGCCATGCCGTCCCGAACTGCACTATCCTCCCGCTCCCGAAACCCACCCCTCGGTGCGACTTTGTCATCCGACGACGCCATCATCGACCGTCTCGCTGCGCGTCTGTTGAGCGCGCCGCCGCCTTTGCCGGCAGCCGATACGCTGGTGCCGGACTGGATGCCGGAGACGCCGTTCAACCGGCCGCCCACGCCGGCTGCGGTGCTGATCGCCCTGATTCGGCGGCCCGAGGGCCATACCGTGCTCTATACCGAGCGCTCGCCGGACCTGCGCTCGCATTCGGGGCAGGTGGCCTTTCCCGGCGGCAAGGTCGATGCATCAGATGCCGACGTGGCCGCTGCCGCCCTGCGCGAGGCCTTCGAGGAAGTGGGCATGGAGCGCGAGGACGCGACCGTGATCGGCTATATGCCGACCTATTTTACCGGCACCAATTATCTCATCACCCCGGTGGTCGCGACGGTGGAGCCCAGCGGCCCCTTCGTGCCCAATCCGGGCGAGGTGCATTCGGTGTTCGAAGTGCCGCTGCAGCGCATTCTGGCGCATGACGCCTATGGCCAGTTCCGCATCAAGCGGAACGGCGAGGAGCATCGCACCTGGCAGATTGACCATGACGGGCACCGGATCTGGGGCATTACCGCCAACCTCACCCGCCGCCTGCGCGACCTGGCGATGAGCGAGGCCGTGTCGTGAGCGAGGATCCGATCCTCGAAGCCGACTGGCTCAAAAATCCCGAGACGCAGGCGATCCTGGCGGCGCTCGATGGCGCCATGCGGCGCACGCGTATCGTTGGTGGCGTCATCCGCGACACGATCATGGACGTGCCAAGGGCCAGCGCCGATATCGACATGGCGACCGAGCTGCTGCCCGAGGAGGTGATGGCCCGCGCCAAGGCAGCGGGGATGGCGAGTTACCCCACCGGCATCGAGCATGGCACGGTGACGCTCAAACTGGGCGAGACCATTGCCGAGGTCACCACCTTGCGCCGCGACGTGGAAACCGATGGCCGCCACGCCGTCGTGGCCTTCGGTACCGATTGGGTGGAAGATGCCAGCCGCCGGGATTTCACCCTCAACGCGCTCTATTGCGACGCCGACGGGACCCTGTTCGATCCGCTCGACGGGGTCGGCGATGCGCTGATGGGCGTGGTGCGCTTCATCGGCGACGCGCAGCAGCGGATCGCCGAGGACGGGTTGCGGGTCTACCGCTTCTTCCGCTTTTCAGCGAGCCATGGCGGCCAGCAGTTCGACGCGCACAGCCTCGCCGCCTGCGCCGATGCGGTGGGGCGGCTTGAGCATCTGTCGCGCGAGCGCGTGGGCGCCGAGATGACGCGCATGCTGGCCTTGCCCAAGGTGGCCAAGACGCTGATGGCGATGGTGGGCATTGGCCTGCTCAAGGCTGATGACGACGCGATGCTGGCGCTCAGCGCTTACGAGGCGATCGGCGGCCGGTCGGTGGCGGCGCGGCTGGCTTTGCTGGCCGGCGGCCGGCTGGAGCAGGTGCAGGACGAATGGCGCCTCGCCAATGGGGTGGTCAAGGAAGCGGCTGGGATAGCGGCGGCCGCGGACATCCTGGCGGAAGAGCGGATCGGCGAAGCCGCGTATCGGCATGGGGAACTGGCGATCGAGGGCCTGGCCGTCGCGGCGTCGCGGGAACAATGGGGCAGGGCCCGGCTCGCCGAGGCGGCGCGGATGCTGGCTGCAACCGTCGTTCCCGACTTCCCGATCAGCGGGCACGACCTTGCCGGCCTCGGCTTTACGCCGGGACCGGCCCTTGGTCAGGAACTGGCCCGTCTGGAGTGGGCCTGGATCGAGAGCGGCTTTGCTCTCGGAAAAGGCGAGTTGCTGGCGCTTGCGCGTCGCTAGAGCAGTTGTGCCTCTAGTGCTTGGTCGCCTTTTTTGCATCGTCGGTATCGACGATGCGCTCCTTGATGCGCTCGATCATGTCGGGCCGCACCTCGGTTTCGCCGTGATAGGTGCGAAGATTTTCGACCGCACGGCGAACCACTTCGGCTTCGCTTTCCGCTTCCGCATGCCAGGTGGCGCCAGGGATCAGCGAGCCTGATTCAAATCGTTTCATGTCGTCTCCCTTGTCGGTGTGCCCAAGCACAACGCGTGGGGGAGGGAGGGGTTCCGACATTTCGGGTCTAGTCGTCGCTGAACGTTCCGAATTGGCTCAAGCCCTCGAGCCAGGTGCCGCCATCCTTGCGGATGACCGTTCTGGGCAGGATCCCGGTTTCTTCGGCCAGCGCATCAGCCAGAATCTGGGAATGCGTCACCACCCAGACCTGGGTGCGCTGGGCCGCCTTGATGATGATGCGTGCCAGGGCCGGCAGCAGATCGGGATGCAGGCTCGCCTCGGGTTCGTTGAGCGCGATCAGTGGCGGCAGGCGGTAAGCCAGCAACGCCCCCATCAAAGCCAGGAACTGCAGGGTACCGTCAGACAGCTCGTTGGGGCCGAACTGCCGCTTGGGCATGTCGGGAAAGGTCATGGCAAAGCTGGCGTTCGTGCCCGGTGGCGGAATGTGCAGGCGAGCGCCGGGAAAGGCATGCTCGATAGCGGCGTGCAGGTCGGTGGTGTCCTGCTTGATGTGCGCGAGTGTGGCAAGGACTGCCGCCAGATTGCCGCCGTCGGCATCGAGCATTGGCGCCGTGATGGCAAGAGCCGGCTTGCGCAGCGGCGCGTCGGCATCGGTGCGGAAGCCGTGATAGAAGCGCCAGGCCGACAGCATGTGCCTGACGGCGTCGAGTTCGGGCAGGGTTCCGCGCAGGGCCGCCAAAGCGGTTTCGCCGGCCAGCAGAGGTTCCTCCAACTGCCGGCGGTTGCCCGCGTCGTCCCGATACCAGGCTGCCGCTCCCTTCCGCTCTAGCAGCGCCACATCTCGCCGCCCCTGGTGGATGGTCAGTGACTCGGCCTTGATCTGCGGCTCGAGTTCGAACACCGCCTCGTAACGGTGGTCGCCAAAACCGATCTCGACCTCATAGGTCGGCACAAACCCGCCCTCGTCACCCGACAAGACGTCTTCGAGCCCGACCCGCAGCACCATGCGGGGACGTTCGGTCGCCTTGCGCTCACCTGCCCACATGGCCGAGCCCAACCCGCCTTCCCGCGCCAGCATCAGCGACAGCTCACCGGTAGCCGCTGCCCTTACGAGCTCCAGGGCGCGGTAGAGATTGGTCTTGCCGACACCATTGGCGCCGACCAGCACCGACAGTTGACGCACCGGAAAATGGATGGAGCGGACCGACCGATAGCCGGCAATGTGGATATCGGTCAGACCCATACAGGTTCCCTCGGGCAGCTAGGGCCAGCGTACCTCGGGCGGCATGGATGACAATATGGAATTCACATTGCCGCCGGTCTTGAGCCCGAACGTCGTACCGCGGTCGTAGAGCAGGTTGAACTCGACATAGCGGCCGCGGCGCACCAGTTGCTCGTGCCGGTCGGCCTCGGTCCAGGCCGTTTCGAAATTGCGCCGCACCAGTTCGGGATAGATGCCCAGGAATGCTTCGCCGACGGCCTTGGTGAAATCGAAGTCGGCGTTCCAGTCCCCGCTATTGTGGTGGTCGTAGAAAATCCCGCCCACGCCCCGGTGCTCGTTGCGATGCGGCAGGAAGAAGTATTCGTCGCACCAGGCCTTGTAGCGGTCGTAGTCGACGCCCGGACGGTTCTCGCAGGCGGCACGCATGGCGGCGTGGAAATCCTGGGTGTCACGATCATCCTGGGTCCGCCGGCGATCGAGCACCGGGGTGAGGTCGGCGCCGCCGCCGAACCACTGCTTGCCGGTGACGATCATGCGGGTGTTCATGTGGACGGCAGGCACGTGCGGGTTCCAGGGGTGCACGATCAGCGAAATGCCCGAGCTCCAGAATTTGGCACCAGCCTCGGTGCCCGGCATCTGCTTGGCGAAGTCCTCCGAGAATTCGCCATGCACGGTCGAAATATGCACGCCCGCCTTCTCGAACACACGGCCATGCAGCATGCCCATCTCGCCGCCGCCACCGGCCGCGCGGTCCCAGGGCGTGACCTCGAACTTGCCCGCCGGCCCGTCGGCATGGGGTCCCTGCACATCGGCCTCGATCTGCTCGAAGGACGCAAAAATCCGGTCGCGCAGCGCGCGGAACCAGGCTTGGGCAGTGGCTTGCTTGGCGGCGATATCGTCTGGAAGTGTCATGGTGTCCGTCAAATGTACCCTCAGGCCAGCCCTGTAAACCCGTCCGTCTGCCTTTTTGCTTCGCCCAGGATAAGGGTTGCGGCCAGGGCCACATTGATCGAGCGCAAACCTGATCGCATCGGGATGCGGATGCGCAGGTCGCAGGCCTCGGCCACGGCATCGGGGACTCCGGCGCTTTCGCGGCCGACCATCAGGATATCGTCGGTCTCGTAATCCACCGCATAGGCCGAGGTTTCCGCCTTGGTCGTCAGCAGCACCAGGCGTCGGCCCTGTATGCGCCGCCAGGCGTCGAAGGCGGTCCAGCTGACATGCTCGTGCACCGCGGCGTGGTCGACGTAGTCGAGCCCGGCCCGGGCCAGCGCCCTGGGTGAAAACGGAAAGCCGGTGGGGTGGATGAGATGGATCGTGGTGCCCAGGCAGGCCCCCAGCCGGATCAGCGTGCCGGTATTGTTGGCGATGTCGGGCTGGTAGAGGGCGAGGTCGACCGGCATGGCGGGTTTCATCCCTTATCAGGCGTTGTGGCATTGCCGGCGCGAGCGCGGCGCGGGTCGGGCCGGGTATAGTGTCGCACTTCTCCGGTGTCACCCTTGGGCGCACTGGACAAGCGCTTGTGACAGTGCAAAAAGAACCCCAACTGACGGGCCGCTTGAGGGCGGACGGCCGCTGATTCCGCGTATGCGTGAAATGGTTTGCCACGCCGGCCGCGTCTGAAGTGATTGTACGGGGATACGGACCTTGGCCACGCAAGCTCATCATTCAACAACACGGCGGGATTTCATCTTCGTCGCAACCGGCGCGGTGGCCGGTGTTGGCGCCGCAGCCACGGTCTGGCCGCTGATCAACCAAATGAATCCGGATGCCTCGACCCTGGCTCTGGCCAGCATCGAGTTCGACATTTCCGCGATCCCCGAAGGTCAGTCCGTCACCATCATGTGGCGCGGCCTGCCGGTCTTCGTGCGTCACCGCACCCAGGTCGAGATCGACGAGGCCAAGGCGGTCCCGCTTGCTGATCTCAAGGATCCCGAGACCGATGAGCAGCGCACCAAGGAAGGCCACGAACAGTGGCTGATCATGATCGCCAACTGCACCCATCTCGGTTGCGTGCCGGTGGGCGACTCGGGCGATTTCGACGGCTGGTTCTGCCCCTGCCATGGCTCGCACTACGATAGCGCCGGCCGTATCCGCAAAGGCCCCGCACCGAAAAACCTGGTGCTGCCGCCTTATGAATTCCTCAGCGATACGCTGGTCCAGATCGGTTAGTGGGGGCTTTTCCGATGTCCGAACATTCGACTTATACGCCCGGGAACGCCGTCGAGAAGTGGCTCGATGACCGTCTGCCGATCATTCGGTTCTCCAAAGAGCACCTGATGGACTTCCCGACGCCCAAGAACCTCAACTACTGGTGGACGTTCGGCGCGATCCTGGTGATGTGCCTGGGTATCCAGATCGTCACCGGCGTCATTCTCGCCATGCACTACACGCCGCATGTCTCGATGGCGTTCGACTCGGTCGAGCATATCCGTCGCGACGTCAGTGGCGGCCGCATGATCCAGTCGTTCCACGCCGTGGGCGCCTCGATGTTCTTCGCCGCCGTCTACATCCACATCTTCCGTGGCATGTATTTCGGCTCCTACAAGGCGCCGCGCGAGATCCTGTGGATCCTGGGCGTGCTGATCTTCCTGCTGATGATGGCGACCGCCTTTATGGGCTATGTGCTGCCCTGGGGCCAGATGTCCGGCTGGGCCGCGACGGTGATCACCAACATCTTCGCCGCCATTCCGGTGGTGGGTACGCCGCTGCTCGAGCTGCTGCGCGGCGGGTTCTCGGTGGGCAATCCCACGCTCAACCGCTTCTTCTCGCTGCACTACCTGCTGCCGTTCGTGATTGCCGCCGTGGTGGCGCTGCATATCTGGGCGCTGCATGTGCCTGGCAACAACAACCCTGTTGGCGTCGACGTCAAGGACAGCCGCGACACGCTTCCCTTCCATCCGTACTACACGATGAAGGACGCGTTCGGCATGGTGCTGTTCCTGATCCCGTTCGTCTGGTTCGCCTTCTTCGCGCCCGACATCCTGGGTCACCCGGACAACTACATCCAGTTCAACCCGCAGGTGACGCCGGCCCATATCGTGCCCGAATGGTACTTCCTGCCGTTCTACGCGATCCTGCGCGCCATCGACTTCAACATCCTGTTCATCGACTCCAAGCTCGGTGGCGTGATCTTCTTCGGCGGCTCGATCCTGATCCTGTTCTTCCTACCCTGGCTGGATACGTCCAAGGTTCGCTCGGGCAATTTCCGCCCCATGTTCAAGTGGTTCTACTGGATCTTCGTGGTCAACTTCGTGGCGCTCACCTATCTGGGTGCGGCACCGGCCGAAGGCATCTACGTGGTTCTGGCCAAGATCTGCACCGCCTATTACTTCATCCACTTCCTCGTCATCCTGCCAGTTCTTGGCCGCATCGAGACGCCCCGGCCCTTGCCGACCAGCATCTCCGAGAGCGTCCTGGCCAAGGCACATTGAGGGTAGGGGCAGGAACCATGTTCAACACCAAGACTATCCTTGCCGCCGTGGCGCTGGTTGCCGGCTTCGCACTTCCTGCCGCTGCGCAGGAAGGGCACTCCACGCCGCATATCGAAAAGCAGAGCTGGTCGTTTGCCGGTATCTTCGGCACCTACGACCAGAACCAGCTGCAGCGCGGCTTCCAGGTGTTCCGCGAAGTCTGCTCCAGTTGCCACAGTGCGCGGCTGATCGCTTTCCGCAACCTGTCGGAAGAAGGTGGCCCGAGCTTCTCGGAAGAGCAGATCAAGGCGCTGGCGGCCGAGTATGAAGTTGCCGACCCCACGGCTGATGGCGGCGTGCGCAAGGCCGTGCCGGCCGATCGTTGGCCGTCGCCCTTTGCCACCGAGCAGGATGCCCGCGATGCCAATGGCGGTGCGCTGCCCCCCGACTTCTCGGTGCTGGCCAAGGCCCGCGGCGTCAAGGAAGATGGCCTGTGGTGGATCGCCAACTACTTCACCGGCTATTCCGAGGGCGGCCCGGATTACATCCACGCGCTGCTCAACGGCTACCACGAGGAAGTTCCGGAGACGGCGCCGCACAATTCGGACGGCACCCCGTTCCAGCTCCCCGAGGGCAAGTATTACAACGACTTCTTCCCCGGCCACGCCATCGGCATGGCGCCGCCGCTGTCGGATGGCCAGATCACCTACGAAGTCGCCGAGGGCGAAACCGAGGTGCCGCTGACGCTGCAGCAGTATTCGACCGACGTCGCGGCCTTCATGATGTGGATGGCCGAGCCTCACCTGGCCGGCCGCAAGCAGACGGGTTTTGTCGTGCTGCTGTTCCTCGTGCTGTTCTCTGGCCTGATGTATGCCACCAAGCGCCGCATCTGGCAGGGTATCGAGCACTAAGGCTCGTCGCTCGGGATCGATTTTGAAAGGGCCCCTCGCGGGCCCTTTCTCTTTGTGTCACATCCACGCCAGCCTCTTGCCATTCGCGCTTCGGACCGCAATATTCCTGCAAGCGCAAATCAGCTGAGGGAGCCGACATGTCCGCCATTCGCATCGCCGTGACTGTCGTCGGCGCCGCCATCACCATGAGCCGGCACCCGGTGGTGCGGGCCGGTATCAATGCTGTCGCTGCCAATCCCAAGGCCCGCGAAACGGCGATCAGCGTGACGCGCACCGCCGCCTACAATGCCGGCGTGATTGCGCGCCATATCGTCGGTCGCCGCCAGGGCTGACCGTCCGCCCTTCCTCTCCCCCATTTTCCAAGGCTTGCCATGTCGCTCGACCTCAAGGCCCTCGTGCGCACGATTCCGGACTACCCCAAGAAGGGCATCCTGTTTCGCGATATCACCACGCTGATCGAGCATCCCGAGGGCTTCAAGGAGAGCATCGAGCGCATCGCTAGCCAGTATCGGGGGCAGGGGATCACCCATGTCGCGGGCATCGAGGCACGCGGCTTCATCTTCGGCGCGGGCGTGGCCATCGCGCTGGGTGTCGGCTTCATCCCGGTGCGCAAGAAGGGCAAGCTGCCGGGCGAGACCATCGGGCAGAACTATGCGCTCGAATATGGCGTCGACACGATCGAGATCCATGCCGACGTGCTCGATAGCGGCGACAAGGTGCTGCTGGTCGACGACCTGATCGCCACCGGTGGCACGGCCATCGCCGCGGTCGGCCTGCTGCGGCGCACCGGTGCCACCGTCAACGCCGCCGCCTTCGTCATCGACCTGCCCGATCTCGGCGGCGCCGCCAAGCTCAAGGCGGAGCATGTCACGGTGTCGGCGCTGATCGCGTTTGAAGGGCATTAAGGGGGGCGCCAGGGGGCATCATCGCGCCACGGCCACCAGACAGTACCTCCCCCTCGACGGGGGAGGTTAGGAGGGGGTGTGGTTTGGCCCGAATATGCGGGCTAAACATCCCCCCACCCTTGATCCCTCCCCGCTAGGGGGAGGGTGTCGACTTCAACCTCTCAAGAAGATTACCAGCTATTCCGTCCGTCCACCTTCTCGACGGCGAGCGCCGACCAATCCAGGTCGTCCACCAGCCGCAGGTTCACCGCGTAGGTGCGCGTGGTGGGGAAGGAATTGGCGTCGCCATTCTTGGGCGTGCCGTCATTGTTGTACATCGAGGCCCAGTCGGGGCTGTCGCCCCAGGTCTGCATGCCGCACTGGCCACAGAAATGGTGCAGGTTCATGCCGTCGCTGGCCGAATAGGTCTTTTCGCCCTCCTGCGACAGGAAATGCAGGTCGCCTTGACCGTAATAGCCCCAGACAGCGCCGGTGCGGGCGCAGTAGCTGCAATTGCACTCCTTGGCGTGGACGGGCGCGTGCGGCAGTTCGATCTTGGTGGCGCCGCAATGGCAGGAGGCAACGAGGGACATGTGAGGGCTCCGTTCTGGTGTGAGCCATCATTGCGCCGAACGCTGACAGCCTTTGTCAGCAGCCAGGAGGCGCCACAGAGTCAGGCGGCCATCGCCTCACGGATATCGACCAGGCAGAACTGGTTGCCCTCGGGGTCGCGCATGACGGTGTAGGTGGGCAGCACCCGCACCGTTTCGGCGCCCTGCTGGCGCAGGTTCTCGACCGTGCCGGGGCGATCGCCGACCTCGATATCGAAATGCACCCGGTTGTTGTCGTAGCGACGGCCTTCCACGTTCTGGAAGCAGATCGAGGGGCCGGGGCCATCGACCATCACCGTGGGGTCGGTTTCCGGCGTGAAGCCCAAGGCCGCCAGGCGGGCAATTTCGGCTTCGTCATAGGGGCGGATGGCATAGCCATCGAGCAGGGCCACCCAGAACGCTGCCAGTTTGCTGGGCTTGTCGCAGTCGAATACGATCTCGTGGATCTTACCCATGGTCGTCTCCTGATTGTCACAATTGGACGGTTAACGGCCAATTGCGGCAAGACTGGGCACTGCCGCTATGGCGGGAATGCCCAGTCCCCGCGGCTCCGGCCTATTCGGCGGACCCGGCCCGGCGCCTTGTAGCGCCGGGCCGGGGTGTCACTGACGCGTCGGTCTGCCGAGCAAGGCTTCGAGCGCGGGAAGCGGCAGAGTCTGCTCCCCGGGCTGGACGACCTTCCTGGCCTCCGCCTTGCGCATGGGGATCGGTGCGCCGTGGCGCGGCACATTGTGCTGGCGCGCGACGGCCTGGGGGCGCTGGAACTGGTTCTTTGGCATGAGCAAAACTTTCCTCATCCCCGTCCGGCGCTCTCAACGCAGCGGCGGGGCTTTGAAACGGGCGCAACGCAAAGCGCCGCGCGATGAAGCGTGGTTTTGGTCGGACGCCGGGACTGTCGCTAAGGGTGATGAGCCAGGCTGCCGCTAGGGCAGACGCAAACCGGAACCTGATCTCGCACTGAACGGCATCCATGATCTTCCGGTCGCGCGCGGGCGCGGATCGGCGGATTCTCGGGCGTCCTGGGCAAGATTTCAGATCATTTCGGTTCGCAACCTCATCTTGGAAACGGGCGGAAGATAAAAAATCGATGGGCCGGCGGCAACCGCCGGCCCGCAATCTCCTCCGATCAGGGTTCTAGCTGCCCTGTTTGCGGCACCGTCTCGGCGCCGATATCGGGCTCGTTGCGCGTCTTGTAGAGCGAGAAGATGACCCCGCCCGCCAGGATCGACAGCGTCACCAGCAAGCTGAGCAGCGTGTCGATATGGATATGCAGCGGCACGAGGAAGATCTTGATGCCCACCAGCACCAGAATGATGGCCAGCGAGACCTGCAGGTAGCGGAAGCGGTTCATTGCGGCCGCCAGCGCGAAGTAGAGCGAGCGCAGGCCCAGGATGGCGAAGATGTTGGACGTGTAGACGATGAACGTATCCTGCGTCACCGCGAACACGGCCGGCACCGAATCCACGGCGAAGACCAGGTCGACGATTTCCACCATGATCAGGGCCACGGCCAGCGGCGTCAGCCAGGTCACGAGCTTGCCGGTCTTGGGATCGGGCTGCCTGACCGTGAAATTGCGGCCATGTAGCGCCTTGGTCACCCGGAAGCGCCGGGAGATGAACTGGAAGACCTTGTTGTCTTCCAGATGCGGCTCCTCGTCCTTGTGGCTGAACATGCGGATGCCGGTGAACACCAGGAAGGCGCCGAAGCCGAACAGGATCCAGTTGAACTCGTTGACCAGCGCCGCGCCCAGGCCGATCAGCACGGCGCGGAACAGGATGACGCCCAAGATGCCCCAGAACAGCACGCGGTGCTGATAGATGCGGGGAATGGCCAGGAAGCCGAAGATGGTGGCGATGACGAACATGTTGTCCATCGCCAGGCTCTGCTCGAGCAGGTAGCCGGTATAGAATTCGAGCCCGGCCTCGCTGCCGCGCTGCCACCAGACCCAGGTGCCGAAGGCGAGCGCTATGCCGACATAGAAGGCGTAGAGGATCAGGCTCTCCTTGGCGCCGATCTCGTGCTCATCCTTGTGCAGGATGCCGAGGTCGAAGACCAGCAAGCCAATGACGATCGCGACGAACGCGACCCAGAAATAGACGGGGGTACCCAGAAAATCGCCCATAAGGGCGCCAAGAAGCGATTCCATCGCCGGACCTTTCTCCATGAAGTTTGGAGCAGCTCCGACATCACGAGGACATAAGTCGTCCTCGCCAGAGGGGCCCGGCGCCGCACAGACAAAATGCAGCATTGGGAAAAAAGTTCAAGCGGGCGTGGCGGAATGTCGCCCTTCGCCTCTCCCTTGGGGGAGAGGTCGACTTGCGAAGCAAGGCGGGTGAGGGGGCCTTTTCTTGATGCGGTGCGGAGGAAGGGGGCCGCCGCCCCCCCCCCGCGCCCCCCCCCCCCC
>CBFGMY010000109.1:0-13762 GCA_965650055.1 uncultured Devosia sp. | reverse complement strand
CACCTTCCCCCCCCCGCCCGCGCGCCCGGCCCGCCCCCCGGGGGCGAGCCGCCCGGCGCCGACGGCCCCGATGGCGGCGGTGGCGAGAGCCGGACCGCCCCTGCCCTTGCGGGCCATCTTGTTGCCCTCGAGCGCGGTGACGATCGAGGCGGATTCGCCCGGCGTATTGAGCAGGATCGAGGTGGTGGAGCCGCCATACATGCCGCCATAATAGATGCCGGCGAACATGATGAGCGAGCCGGTCGGGTCGAGCCGGTAGGTAACGGGCAGCAGCAGCGCCACGGTCAAAGCCGGGCCGATGCCGGGCAGCACGCCCACAGCGGTGCCCAGGGTGACGCCCAGCAGCGCGTAAAGCAGATTCTGCCATTGCATTGCGGCCATCAGGCCATTCGCAAGCAGACCGAAAGTGTCCATGTCAGCGTCTTTCGCTCAGGGGATGAGGCGCTCGATGGGGCCGGTGGGCAAAGAGAGCTGCAGGCCGCGCGAGAAGATGAACCAGATGACGAAGGCCAGCACGAAACCGATTGGGATGGTCTGCCACAGCGGGCCGCGGCCAAAGCCCTTGGCCGTGAAGGCGAACAGCACGGCGGTTCCGATGGAGAAGCCGGCCCAGCCGAGCAGCAGCATCTGGCCGACCAGCCCGCCGATGATCCACAGCATGGGACCGTAATTGTCCTTTTCGCGGGGCGGAAAGCTGCCGCGCAGAGCGGAGATCACGGTACCGATCGAGAGCAGGATGAGACCGCCGGCGATCACATAGGGGAAGACCTGGGGGCCGACTTTGGCCTGGATGGGCGGCACGCGCATCTGCGCGGTCTGCCAGATGATGACGGCAGCGATGGCCGCCAGCACCAGCGCTATGACAAGCGCCGCCCCATCGGGGCGGCGCGCAAGGTTGGGTTGGCCTGAACTCATTGCACGAGGCCAATGTCTTTCAGGATGCCTGATGTCGCCTCGATGTCGGAGGCGAGCTGGGCGTCGAAATCGGCACCGGCAAGGTACATGTCCTGCCAGCCCTTGGTTTCGAGCGTCTGCTTCCAGGTCGCCGAGGTCACGAGCTTTTCGATGTCGGCATTGATGGTGGCCTTCTGCTCCTCGGTGATGCCAGGGGCAGCGGCGACCATGCGCCAGTTTTCGACGACGAGATCGACGCCGGCTTCGCTGAGGGTCGGGATTTCCGAACCAGCCAGACGCGCGGCGCCGGTCGAGGCGAGAGCCCGCAGGTCGCCCGATTCGATCTGGGCGGCGAACTCGCCGAGGCCCGAAATGCCGACGGTCACCTGGCCGCCGAGTACGGCAGCAAGGGCTTCGCCACCGCCCGAGAAGGCGATGTAGTTGACGGTGGTGGGATAGACGCCGACGGTCTTGGCGAAGAGGCCAGCCGCGATGTGATCGACGCCGCCGGCCGAGCCACCGGCCCAGGAGACGGAGCCGGGATCGGCCTTGAGCTTGGCAATCAGGTCATCGACCGTCTTGAGCTCGGACGCTGCCGGCACCACGATCACATCGGACTCGCCGGTGAGGCGGGCAATCGGAGTGACGTTGGCGAGCGAAACCGGCGAAGCGTTGGTGAGGATGGCGCCGACCATCACATAGCCGCCGACGATGAGGGCATTGGGATTGCCGGTCGACTGGTTGACGAACTGGGCGAGGCCAATCGTGCCACCGGCACCGGGAACGTTGGTCACCTGCACATTGCCCGAAATGCCTTCGGCCTGCATGGCCTCCTGCATGGAACGGGCCGTCTGGTCCCAACCGCCGCCGGGGGCAGCGGGGGCCATGATGGTGTAGTCGGCGGCGAAAGCGGGAACAGCCATTGCGCCAGAAACCAGCGCGGCCAAGAGCAGCTTGTTCATAAGTCCTCCCATGTCATATCCGGAACGTCGTTGCGTTCGTGACGAGGGAGAATAGGCCGCGTCCCTGTCACCGTCCTGTCAGCGCGGCGCGAGTGCCATGCGACTTTGGTCCGGCTGGATAGCTGAGGGCAGCTTGCGCCAGCGGCGGGACGATTGCAACTCAGGCGGTGCGGCGTTCGGCCTGGTCGCCTGCGGTCACGGCAGGCTTCTGCGCAAACAGGCTGAGCAGGCGCGTCGCATCTTCCATCGAGCATGGACGGGCATAGAGGTAGCCCTGACCCATGGCACAGCCGAGCTGGGACAGGATGCGTGCCTGCTCGGGCGTTTCGATGCCTTCGGCGACCAGCCGCATGTCGAGCTTGCGGGCAATGTCGATGATGGAGCCCACCACGACATCACAGGCCGCATCGCTGCCCAGGCGGGCGACGAAGGAGCGGTCGATCTTGATGACGTCGACGGGAAAGCTCAGCAGGTGGGTCAGCGAGGCAAAGCCGGTGCCGAAATCGTCGAGCGCGACCAAGAGGCCCCGTTCGCGCAGGGCCTTTACCGCCCGGGGCACCATCTGGTCATTGCCGCCCATGTAGACGGACTCGTTGACCTCAAGCACGACATGCTTGAGCGGCACGCCGGCGCGCTCGAAGGTGTCGACGATCCGGCGTTCGAGATCGCCGCGCTGGAAATCGCCGGTCGTCACGTTGATGCCGACATGCTGGAAGTCGATGCCCAGATCGAGCCAATGCCGGATATCGCCGGCGATCTGGGTCAGCATCTGCCCGGTCAACTGCCAGGCGATGCGTGGATCGGCCAGCGCAGCATGGAACTCGCCGGCTGTGGCAATGCGGCCATCGGGCATGCGCATGCGCGCCAGCGCCTCGAGGCCAACCACTTCCGCCGTACCAAGCCGCACGATCGGCTGATAATGCGCGATCATGCGTTTTTCCGTCAGGGCCTGATCCACCGCGCGCACCATATTGGCGCGCTCGACCATGGAGGTGCGCAGGCCGGGGGTGAAGCGGACATAGCCGCCGCGCCGGGTCTCCTTGGCGTGATAGAGGGCAAAATCGGCATTCTGGCTGAGCGAGGCGCCATCGACCCCGTCCGGCCCAAACAGCGCACCGCCTATGGTGATATGCGGGTCGATGGTCTGCTCGCCGGCCTGGATGAGGCCGCGCACGGCCGCGAGCATGCGGTTGGCGGCGTGCTCGAGGCCGTCATGGCTGTCGCAATCGGTCACCAGCACGGCGAACTCGTCGCCGCCCAGGCGGCAGGCCGTCAGCGCGGGGTGGCAATCGCCGATCCGCTCGGCCACGGTGCGGATCAGCATGTCGCCGAATATATGGCCCACTGTGTCATTGACCAGCTTGAGGTGGTCGATATCGACCAGCAACAGGCCGAAGGGCTCGTCCAGCGCGATGGCCTGGATCAGCATTTCGTTGAACCGGCCACGATTGGGCAGGCCGGTCAGCACGTCGAAATAGGCCAGGCGATAATTGCGCTGGCGAACCTGCTCATGCTCGATGGCGATGGCGCAGAGGCGCACGCAGGTCTGGACGATGCTGCGCTCCAGCTCGTCGGGGCCGCGGCTGCTGGCATAGTAGAAGGCGAACGTGCCCACAACCCGGCCGTCGCGATCGCAAATCGGGGTGGACCAGCAGGCGCGCAGGCCAAGGGGCTCGGCCAGACCGCGATAATCGTCCCACAGCGGATCGGTGGCAATGTCGGTGACGATGACCGGTTCATTGCGGAAAGCGGCCGTTCCGCATGAGCCGGCCATGGGGCCGCTAGGGATATCGTCGATGGCACTGGAATAGGCGAGCGGGAGGCTGGGCGCCGCCAGTGGGTGCAGGAGGCCATCGGCATCGACCGTCAGGATCGAGCAGATGGCGTCGGGCGCCAGCGCCTCGGCCCTGCGGCACAGCAGATCGGCGACAGCCACGAGCGGTTCGCCGCAGGCGATCGTTTCGAGTATCTCAGTCTGCAGCCGCAGCAGCAGAGCACTATCGCTGTTCATCCATCCCGCCCTCGACCATCAGGCAGAGTAACGCGGCGGAATGAAACGGCAGTTCCAAAGATGGATTGCCTTGCGCCGAGGCGCGCAGGACATCGTTAGGGATGTGGACCGGCTCGTCGCGCCGTCAGGGCAGGTAACGGGCCGTGCCGTCGGCGTCGAAGATGGCGGCCAGGCCCGGATCGAAACCGAGGGGAACGTCCTGCCCGATGCGAAGCTGGTGATCACCATCGAGGACGGCCAGCCAGGAGACGCCCGAGGGCAGGCGCAGGCTGACATTTGTCTCGTTGCCGAGCCGCTCGACCAGACCGACCTGGCCGACCAGGTGTTCCGATCCATTGGTGGTCAGGGCATGCGGGCGAATGCCGAGCGTGACCTGGTCGCCGGGCTTGAGCCCCGCCGTGTCGGCCGGCACCGTGGTCGCGCCGATATCGGCGCTGGAGACGGTCAGGCTGGTGGCCGTGAGGCTCTGGATGGTGACGGTGGCAAAGTTCATGCGCGGCGAGCCGATGAAGCCGGCGACGAACAGGTTGGCCGGGCGCTGGTAGAGTTCAATGGGCGCACCCACCTGCTGCACCACGCCGCCATTGAGCACGACGATCTTGTCGGCCAGGGTCATGGCCTCGACCTGGTCATGGGTGACGTAGATCATGGTCGCGCCGAGATCCTGGTGGAGCTTGGACAGTTCCATGCGCATGTCGACGCGCAGGGCGGCGTCGAGATTGCTCAGCGGCTCGTCGAAGAGAAAGACCTCGGGCTGGCGCACGATGGCGCGGCCGATAGCGACGCGCTGGCGCTGGCCGCCGGAAAGCTGGCTCGGCTTGCGCTCGAGCAGGTGTTCCATCTGCAGGATACGGGCGGCTTCGCGGATCTTGGCGTCGCGCACATCCTTGGGCGTCCTGGCCAGCTTCAGGCCGAAGCCGACATTGTCGTAGACGGTCATGTGCGGATAGAGCGCGTAGTTCTGGAACACCATGGCGATGCCCCGATCGCGCGGCTCGACGGCGTTGCAGAGCTTGTCGGCGATCCACAGTTCGCCGCCGCTGATCTCCTCTAGTCCCGCAATCATGCGCAGCAAGGTGGACTTGCCGCAGCCGGAGGGGCCAACGAAGACGACGAACTCGCCATGGGTGACGCTGAGATCGACGCCCTTGATGACCTCGACATCGCCGTAGCTCTTGCGGAGCTCTTTCAGTTCCAGTCCGGCCATAAGTCTATCCTTTGACGGCGCCAGCGGTCATCCCCGCCACGATCTGCCGGTTGAAGAACAGGAAGACCAGCAAGGGGGGAATGGTGATGAGGGCAATGTTGGTGAAGAGCAGGTTGTAGGACGTCTGGAACTGGCTCTGGAAGTTGTAGAGCGTCAGCTGCACCGTCGCATTGGCATTGCCCGGCAGGTAGTAAAGCGGGTTGGTGAAATCGTTGAAGATGGCCACCGACTGCACCACGATATTGGTGACTGTCACCGGCCAGAGCAAAGGCAGGATGACCCGGAAGAACACGTCGAACGGTCGCGCGCCGTCGATGATCGCGGCCTCATCCAGCTCGCGCGGGATGGTCGAGATGAAGGCGCGGTAGAGCAGGATGGTGAAGGGCAGGCCATAGGCGACCTCGATCAGCACCAGCCCGTGCAGTCGCCCGAAGAGCTGGGTGCCCTGCAGCAGCCAGATGGTCGGCACCACGGCGGGCGGGATCATCAGCCCGGCCAGGATCAGGAACTCGATCACGCCGTTGAAGCGTGTCTTGCGGCGCTGCAGGACGAAACCCACCATGGCCCCGAATATGACCAGCAGGATCACGCTGGCCACGGTGAGAATAGTTGAATTGACGAAGGCCGTGAGCAGCATCCAGTTGCGGGTGGTGACCACCTCGGCGATGTTGCCCCACAGGTAATTGCCCGCCGGCCAGGAAAAATCGAGCAAAGCGGCCTGCTTGCGGTCCTTGAACGCCATCAGCAGGATGAAGGCGAAGGGCACCAGGAAAACGACCACTGAAACCAGGATGGCGACGGCGCTGAGCCAGTGACGACGAAGGGCGGTCATTCATGCCCCTCCTTGCGATTGAGCAGCATGGTGAGCGGCACGACCAGCACGGCGATGAGGATGAACAGCACCACATTGCCGGCGGTGGAGAGCCCGTAAAAGCCCGCCTGGTACTGCTTGTAGATCACCGAGGCCACCGTGTCGGAGGCAAAGCCCGGCCCGCCGCGCGTCATGGCCCAGATCAGATCGAAGGTGCGCAGGCCGCCGATGAAACTCAGCGTGATGACCGTGACCGTTGCCGGGCGGCAGAGCGGCAGGGTGACGTAAAAGAAGTTCTGCAGCGTGGTGGCGCCATCGATGCGGGCAGCTTCGTAGTAGTCCTTGGGAATGGCGACGATGCCGGCAATGTAGATGACGGTGGCGAGGCCCACGCCCTTCCACACATCGACCAGGGCCACCGAGAACAGCGCCAGGTTGGGGTTGGTCAGCCAGCCCGGCCCCTTGATGCCAAGCAGCGCCAGGCCCTCGTTGATCATGCCCTGGGTGGGGTGCATCAGCACGGTGAAGGTGATGCCGACGCCCACGGTCGATACGAGGACGGGGAAGAAGACCACCGAACGCAGATAGCCGCGGGCCGCGATCTGGCTGGTGAGGAGCACAGCCAGCAGCAGACCCAGCACCACCTTGAGGCCGGAGGTGACCACCGCATAGAACACGGTATTGATCAGGCCCTTGATGAGGAACGGTTCGCGCAGGAACTGGGCGAAATTGTCGAGGCCGATAAAGGTGGAACTGAACAGGTTCCAGCGCGTCAGGCTGAAATAGAGCGAAGCGAACGTCGGCAGCAGGAATAGCAGGCCATAGATCACCGCCGCCGGCAGGAAGAACCAGCCCGGATAGGGTGAGCGTCGCTTCAGGGCCGGAATGGAAGCGGCGCCAGCGGCCGTTCCGGTATCAGTCATCACGGCCATGGACGTCTCCTCGGGAAGTTGGCGGCTTCGGGTGAGACCAGGCACCCGAAGCCGCCCATGGGCAAGTGCTTACCAGCCAGGGAGGCCGAGCTGCTGAGCCTGCTTGCGCACATCTTCGTCGTAAAGCGCCGCGCCATCGGCGGCGGGCCGGATGCCGGAACCGACTTCCACCGTGATCTGCTCGAGCGCCGGGCCCTTGATGGGCGAGAGGAATTCGAGCGCCGGACCATTCTGCCCGCCTTCGGCGAAGTAGGGCAGCATGTCGCTTACTGCCGGCGGCACGTCATCAGGCAGGGTGCAGCCGTTGATCAGGTAGGGGCCCGAAGCGCCACCGGCGCGGGTCTGGGCTTCGCAACCCTCGACGCTGGCGACGAAGGCCACGAATTTCTTGGCGGCATCGAGGTTGGACGTGGTTTGCGGGATGTAGATGCCATCGGGCATCCAGACCGTCAGGCCATTGAGGGCAGCATCGTCGCCCGGCTGGGCAAAGAAGCCGACATTGGCCAGGTTTTCCGGGTAGGTCGCGGCGATGGCCGTGGTTGCGAAGGTCAGCATCGGGTAGTGCGCGCCCTCGCCTGCCGAGACCATGCGCACGCCGTCGTCATACTTGGCGGCGCCGAAGTCCTCGTTGAGATAGCCGGCGTCGAACACTTCCTGCAGCTTCTCGAAGCCGCGGGTGGCGGCAGGGTCGGTGGCGAACTTGGCTTCGCCGGCGGTGTAGCGGTCGGCAAAGCTCGGGTCCTTGGCCGAGACGTTGAAATAGTCCGCGAGCACGAAGAGCTGGCTGGTCCAGGTATCACCATAGGTCTGGATCACGGCAACCTTGCCGGCGGCCTTGATCTTTTCGTTATTGGCCATGAACTCGGCCCAGGTCTTGGGGACGGTCAGGCCCAGTTCTGCGTAGATGGCCTTGTTGTAGTAGATGCCGCCGCCCATGGCCGCACCCATGGGAGCGCCGCGCACGGTGCCATCGGGCGCCGTCACCACCTGCTTGAACGAGGGCTGCACATCGGCCTGCCATGGCTCGTTGGTGAGATCGACCAGGAACTGGGCAGGATTGATGGCCTGGAACAGCGAACCGGAATTGTAGCGGAAGACATCGGCCATGGCCCCGGTGGCCAGGCGAGTCTTGATCATGTTGTCGCCCTCGGCGCCGCCGGGGCGGGTCTCGATGTCGATATTGATGTCGGGGTTTGCCGCCTCGAACGACTTCACCAGTTCCTCCGCCACGGCAACGCCATCGGCGCCGCTGGGGATGAGATAGGTGAGGTTGATGCTCTGGGCATAGCTTGCGCCGCTCAGTGCCGTCATGGCCAGCAGGCCGGCCGACAGGCCGGTCAGGGCCATCCTGCGGGAAGTCTTGTTCATGTGTCTCTCTCCCTTTAGCGCCCGCACTATGCGGGCAGTCCAAGCCGCCGCCTGTTGATCAAGGCGTGCGGGCATTGATGCTGTGCTCGGCGCGCGCCTTGCGGGCGACCGGCGTGTAGGTGAAGGCGATGGCATGTGTGCCCGGCGGGAGGGCGCGCTCGCCCTTGCCGTCCCAGGGCGTGCCATCGACCGTGATGTTCCGATAATCGGGCTTGAGCCGCAGCAGGCCGCGAGCCCCCTTGGGGACCTCGACCTCGTAGCGCACCCTGTCGCCATCGGCGGTCCATTCGGCGCGAATGGGCCCCCTGGGACTGTCGTGGCGCGCCTTGACCGGCGACAGCTCGGCAATCACCGTCGGCTCGAAGATGATGGTGGCAAAGCCCGGATCGGTCTCGTCGGGACGGAAGCCGGCCACGCCCTCGAGCAACCACTGGCACACAGCGCCATAAGCGTAGTGATTGTAGGAATTCATCTGCGGATTGTAGATCGTGCCATCCGCCTGGATGGCGTCCCAGCGTTCCCAGATCGTGGTGGCGCCCATCTTGACCTGGTAGAGCCAGCCGGGGACTTCCTCCTGGAGGAAGACATCGGCCGCAAGGCCGATCTCGCCGATCTTGACCAGGGCCGGCAGCAGAGCCGGGGTGCCGATGAAGCCGGTGCCGATGCGACCGTCCGCGCGGGCAATGGTGGCCTTGAAGTAGCGCTTGGCCGCTTCGACCTTGTCCGCCGGGATCAGGTCGTGGAGGAAGGCCAGCGCATAGGAGGTCTGGTCGTCATAGGCAAGGCGCCCGGATGCGGTGATGAATTCGCTGGCAAAGGCCGCCTTGACCTTGGCCGCAATGGCTTCCAGCCGCTCGGCCAGATCGACCTGGCCAACGATACGCGCGATCCGCGCGACATGCGTTGAGGCAATGAACAGATAGATCGTCGCCGAGGCGTCGTCGCCGATGGTCGGCAGCGGCTTGGCGCTGGGCCCGCTGGGCTGCAGCCAATCGCCGAAGGAAAAGCCACGTCCGCCCCATTCCCGCGGCGGGCTGACGATAGGTCCCTCGCTGATCGACCAGACGAAGTCGACCCACTTGACCATTGATGGCAGCACTTCGCTGAGGATCGCCGTATCGCCATAGTGCAGGTAGACCTGCCAGGGGATCATCCAGATGGCATCGCCCCAGCCGGTGGAGCCGAAAAAGCCCGGATAATCCTTGGGCTGCATGCGCGTCGGGTCCGGCACGACATGGGGCACAGCGCCGTCTTCGCGCTGGTCGGCCATCACGTCGCGGATCCACTTCTGAAAGAAGCTTTGTGCATCGGCAAGATAGAGCGCGGTGCCGGCAAAGACCTGTGCATCGCCGGTCCAGCCCAGACGCTCGTCGCGCTGCGGGCAATCGGTGGGCACTTCGATGAAGTTGGCGCGCTGCGACCAGACGGTGTTGAGGAAGAGGCGATCGACCAGGGGGTTGGCCGAGGTGAAGCTGGCCTTGACCTCGGTGACCGAACTGATTGGCACCGACACGATGCCGTCGAGCCTGGCGTTGCCGGCAAGGGTCACGCGGGCATAGCGGAAGCCCTGGAAGGTGAAATAGGGCCGGTAGTGCTCCCTGCCCTTGCCCGACAGCGTGTATTCGAGCCGGGCTGCGGCCGTACGGAAATTGACGTTGTAGAATTCGCCGTCCTGGTTGAGCACTTCGGCATGCTCGACCGTGACCACGGCGCCGGCTTCGCCCGTGACGTCGAAGGCGACATAGCCGCCGCTGTTCTGGCCGAAATCATAGACCGTGCGACCCTCGGCATCCGTCCACTGCTTGATGACGGCAAGTGGCGCCAGTTCGCGCACCGGCGTCGTTTCATGCGGGACCAGGCGTGCCTGGTCGAAAGCGATGACGGCACTGCCGGCGGTGACCACAGGCGTGATGCGGGCGTCGAATATCTCGCCGAAATAGATACCCGATTTGCGCACGGGCAACTCGCCGCTGGCCCAGCTTGCATCGGTAACAAGCAGCGGCGCGCTATCGCCGGCACCGGCGCTCAGCTCGGCGATGGCGGCGATCTCGCTGCCCCAGGCGTTGAAGATGGGGGCCTTGCCCCACATCATCTGCGAGCGCAGCCAGCCATCGGCCAGCCAGATGTCGATGCGATTGGTGCCGGCGACCAGCAGGTCGCCCACCGCGTAGGTCTGATAGCTCAGGCGGACGTCATAGCTGGTCCAGCCGGGCGTCAGCAGATCGTCGCCGACGCGCTGGCCGTTGATGAAGCAGCGATAGAGGCCGAGCGCGGAAATATCGAGCAGTTCGCCACCGCCGACACTATCGAGCGTGAAGGTCTTGGTGAGGAAGCTGGCGGGCGTGCCGACCCCCTGGTCGGCCAGCGGCCGGACCATCTGGGCCGTCCAATGCCGCGCAGCTTTGATCCCCTGCGCCGATGCAGACGGTGCCAGTACCTCGTTCACGCTAACTCTCCGCTATCGCCCTTGCGGGTGTCGAAATTGCTCGCACCCGTCTGTAGAATGTTCTACGTATATCGTTCTACAAACGACGCGCCTTGGCAATAGGCATTTTTCGAGCGCTGTGGGATAAGGCTCCCGGGGCATGAAGCCGGCATCTGGGGATTGGCAAAGAATGGACAAACCGGCATCACGCCGCACGGGCGGACGTGTCACCATTCGCGACGTGGCCGAGGATGCCGCCGTATCGGTGGCGGCCGTATCCAAGGTGTTGCGCGACGCCTATGGCGTGAGCGACACCATGCGGGTCAAGGTGCGCGAATCCATGGCCAAGCTTGGCTATCGCCCGCATACGGCGGCGCGGGGTATGCGCGGCCAGACCTATACGATCGGCGTGCTGCTGGCCGACGTCAAAAACCCGTTCTTTCCGCAGCTGATCGATGGCATCGACGATAGCCTCGCCGGCACGCAATATGTGCCGCTCTTCGGCATCGGGCACGGCTCGACCAGCACCGAAAAGGCCATCGTCCATGCGATGGTCGATCGGCGCATGGACGGGTTGATCATGATCGGCCAGCGGCTGACCAATGCCGAGGTCGAGGCGATTGCGCGGGAGGCGGCCATTGCCGTCATCGGCCACCATGCACCGCAGGCGACGCTGTTCGATTCGGCCAATAATGATGACGAGCGCGGCGGCGCGATGGTGGTGGAGCACCTGCTGGAGCAAGGCTACAAGCGGCCGGCGATGATCACCCTGCGCCGGGCCGATCTCGGCCAGGCCGACGTTTCCCAGCGCCGGGAGGCCGGGTTCATTTCCGCCATGAGGGCGGCGGGGTTCGAGGATCGGTCCATCCGCATACCGGCGGCGGCGGATGATGTGGACGACGTGACCGCCACGGTGCGTGCGCTGCTCGACGGCCCCGAGCCGCCCGATGCGATTTTCGGCTGGGCGGACTATTACGCGCTCGAAGTGTTGAGCGCAGTGCGGGCACTGGGGCTGCGTGTGCCCGAGGATATCGGGGTGATCGGCTACGACGATTCACCGCCCTGCGCCTATACGCAGAACGACCTCACGAGCATCGACCAGAAGGGGCGCGAGATCGGCCGGAACGCGGCGCGCCTGCTGCTGGAACGCATTGCCGGACGGACGACGGCCAGCCATTTCCTCGCGACGCCCTCGGTGAGCGTGCGCGGCAGCACGGTTCGTTCGAAAGCCTGATGCGATCAGGGTGACGGCAGGGGCGGCGGCACGTAGACCGGCACATCGGCCAGCACATCGAGGCGATGCTGGAACTCGAGATTCTGCACCGACCGGGTGAGCTGCTGCAATTGCAGCTCGTATTGCCGCTGCCGCGTGGCCGCGGCCACCTCGTTCTGCAGGCAAATCAGCCGCTGGCCATTGGCGAGGATGGCCTCGGCGGTATTGCCGGGCGCGGCCGGAGGGCATGCGGCCTGGGCCGGAATGCAGCACAGGACGGCGAGGACGACGCCGATGGTTGCGCGCTTGATCATGCGAGCATGATGCGCCGGTCGGGCGCGCTGGTGCAACTCACGATGCCCTGAGCGTCCCGACCGTCCGGTGCGCCAGGTCGGTCCTGGTCGCTAGTGTCCGTCACCGCCGCGGATGTGAGGCGCCTGTCCGGGCGCCGCGGTGGCAACATGGTCGCTCCTACTTGAAGATACCCTTGAGCAGCCGCCCCTCGATCTCGGCAAGATCGGCGGCGCCGCGCTGGCGTGGACGCGGGTGGTCGATGGTGACGTCGAGCGCGATGCGTCCCTCGTCGAGCACGATGACCCGATCGGCCAAGGCGACGGCCTCGGTCACGTCATGGGTCACGAACAGCGCCGTAAAACCCTGCTCGCGCCAGACGCGTTCGACCAGCGATTGCATAGTGATGCGGGTCAGGGCGTCGAGCGCTCCCAAGGGCTCGTCCATCGCCAGAAAGCCCGGCTGGCTGACCAGCGCTCGCGCCAGCGCCGCGCGCTGCCGCTGGCCACCCGACAGCCGCGACGGCCATTCGCCGGCCTTTTCGGCCAGTTGCACTTCGGCCAGCGCCGCCTCGGCCAGGCGTCGCGCCTCGCGCCGGTCGACACCTTCGCCAAGACCGACGGCGACATTGTCGACGACACTGGCCCAGGGCAGCAGGCGCGGTTCCTGGAAGACGATACGCGAGCTGGGCGCGGTCTCCGCGCCGTCGGCGCCCACGAAGCTGATGCGACCCGATGTCGGCGTATCGAGCCCGACCAGCAGGCGCAGCAGCGTGCTCTTGCCGCAACCGCTCTTGCCGACAATGGCCAGGAATTGCCCGGCGGGCACTTCGAGGTCGAGATCGTGCAACACGGGCATATCGCCGAAGCTCTTGGCGAGCCCCTGGATGCGGATGCCAACGCCGCGTTCGCCGTTGCGCTGCCGGGGCGCTCGCGCCTCATATTCGGGCTCGATATCCTTGCCCCAGACATTCTTGGTCCGGATGGACGTGCTCATGGTCAGCTCCTTGCAGATTTCTGGTAGGCAGGGTTCCACGACAGGGTCAGCCGCTCGAGGGTGAGGGCGATGATGTCGGCCAGCTTGCCGAGCAGCGCATAGATGACGAGCGCCAGGATAACGACGTCGGTCATCATGAATTCGCGCGCCGAATTGGCCATGTGGCCGATGCCCGAGGAGGCAGCCATGGTTTCGGCGACGATCAGCGTCAGCCACATGATGCCCAGCGAGAAGCGCAGGCCGACAAAGATCGACGGCAGCGCGCCGGGGAAGATGACTTTGCGGAACAGCGTCCAGCCGTTCATGCCATAGACGCGGCCCATCTCGATCAGCTGGGGATCGACATTGCGCACGCCATGCAGGGTATTGAGGTAGATGGGGAAGAACACGCCCAGCGCCGTAAGGAAGAGCTTCGCCTCTTCGCCGATGCCGAACCACAACCCCGATCACGCGCCCTTTTGCAGCCAGGGCTGCAAGGACCGCGACCTCTTGAAATGGCTCGGCGAGGGCTATCGCATCCTGCGCACGAACCTGGAGTTCGCGAACCTGGAAAGCGGCGCGCAGACGGTGATGGTGACGAGCGCCGTGCAGAGCGAGGGCAAGTCGACCACGATCGCCAACCTCGCGGTCGCGCTGGCGCGGACCGGGCGGC
>CBFGMY010000108.1:0-13790 GCA_965650055.1 uncultured Devosia sp. | reverse complement strand
GCCCTCCCCTCAAGGGGGAGGGGGCGATCGGCGCAGGCGCATAGCGGGCTTGAGAGAGCGCTGAGGAATAGGCACATTGGCCGTAAGGAGACTTGTGACCAAGATGAAGATTCTGATCCTGGGCGGCACGGCGGAGGCGCGCGAACTGGCGAACCGGCTGGTGGCTGGTGGCCATGACGTGACGACGTCCCTGGCGGGGCGGACGCAGGATCCCAAGCTGCCCGAAGGCAAGCTGCGCATGGGCAAGTTTGGCGGCATACCGGGGCTGGCCGCCTATTTGCGGGCGGCCGGCATCGAGCGGCTGGTGGATGCCACCCATCCCTATGCGGGCCTGATTTCCATCAACGCGGTTGCTGCCGCGCAGCAGACCGGCATTCCGCTGGTGCGCTACATGCGGCCGGCCTGGGAGCAGCAGCTGGGCCACCAATGGGTCACGGTGGAGACGGCCGCGGAGGCGGCTGCCGCCCTGCCGCCCAATGCCGATGTGCTGCTGACCACGGGCCATACCGGGCTCGAGCAGTTTCTCGAGCGCGACGATTGCCAGTTCGTGGTCCGCACCATCGAGGCGCCGATCGACAGCCTGCCGCGCCACGCGACCCTGCTGCAGACGCGGCCGCCCTATAGCGTCAGCGACGAGATGGCGCTGATGGAGCGCGAGGATATCACTCATCTGGTCACCAAGAATTCGGGTGGGGCGCAGACGGCGGCCAAGCTCGAAGCGGCCCAGCGGCTGGGGGTCAAGGTCATCATGATCGCGCGGCCGGTCTATGGCCCGGCCAATGAGGTCGCCAGCGTCGACGAAGCGATCGCGGCGCTGGGGCTGTCGGGCTGACCGAAAGTGGCAAGGTTGAAGCCTGGCCGGCAGGCGGCGATGGCGCAGGTGGCGTAGCGCGACTTGCGTTTGCCGAGTAGCAAGGGGCCGGCGGCTGACGCAACGGCCTCGCAGGTGCCGGGAATGGCTGGCGCCAGGTCGTCGTCATCAAGGAAGTACAGCGGCTGGTCGTAATGCGCCGCAGCTTCAGCCAATGCGTTGCTGCCGCGCTTACGCATGTGGGTGGCGAGCGCGGCAATGTCCTGCGGGTCGCGGTGGATTTCGGCGAGGCAGGCGGCGATGAGCGCGATGATTTCCTCGGCGCTCGCGGCCGTGGCGCAGCCCAATCCGATGATGAGCGGAGGCCGGTCGGGGATAGTCGTCATCTGTCGCCTCTCGAGAAAGAGGCAGGTTCGCCTAGACCGTTGCAGTCCGGACTTGGTCCCCTATTGGGTCGACCGCACCGAAATCTGTTTCAGTTCCGTCGTGGGAACTCTGCGCATTTCCGTTCTAGGCGGGCGGAAGCGCGTGGTCAATCAATGGCTTGCCAGCGCCGGCCCGCAGATCGGAATGCTTCTGAAAATGATTTGCAAATTCAACGACTTGCCGGGCACAAAACTAGGCGCTATGGCCTGCTGACCATCCCCCTTGGAAAAAGCCGCCGTGAGCATCGTCGCCAACAGGACACTGGCTATCGCCGCCGCCAGCCTGCTCGTCGGGCTGATCGTGCTCGGGCTCAAATTCCTGGCCTGGTATCTGACCGGGTCGATCGCGCTCTATTCTGATGCGCTCGAATCGATCGTCAATGTGGTGACGGCGATCGTGGCGCTGATCGCGGTGCGGCTGGCGCAGAAACCGGCCGACGCCGCCCTGCCCTATGGCTATCACAAGGCCGAGTATTTCTCCGCGGTGCTGGTGGGCGTGATGATCATCATCGCCGCCATCCTGATCGCGCGCGAGGCCGCCCTGGGCTTCATGGCGCCGCACCTGCCCGACGCGCCGGTGCAGGGCCTGGCCGTCAGCGGCGTGGCGACGCTGATCAACGTGGTCTGGGCGTTCGTGCTGATCCGCCACGGCAGGGCCGTGCGATCGCCGGCACTGGAGGCCGATGGCCGGCACCTGCTGACCGACGTGATTTCCACCCTGGGCGTACTGGTCGGGCTGGCACTGGTGTTCCTCACCGGCTGGGCGCTGCTCGACCCGATCCTGGCGGGCCTGGTGGCCCTCAACATCCTGTGGTCGGGCTGGGGCGTGATCCGCCTGAGCGTTGGCGGGCTGATGGACGTGGCGGTACCGCCGCAGACGCAGAAGGTCATCCGCGAGATCATTGCCGGCAATGCCGATGGCGCCATCGAGGCTCATGACATCCGCACCCGGCAGGCGGGCAAGATGACCTTCATCGATTTCCACCTGGTGGTGCCGGGGGCGATGAGCGTGGATAATGCCCATGCCATCTGCGACCGGATCGAGGCGCGGCTGCGCGAGGCGGTCAAGGATGTGCTGATCACCATCCATGTCGAGCCCGAGGAAAAAGCCAAGCATTCCGGCATCGTGGTGGTCTGACTGAGCGGTGCGTAACCGCAGGACGACAATTTCGAATCTTGGCAACTGGCATAGGGTTCCCTCGTCAACCTTGGAGGAGGAGGATAAATATGAACCTGTCTGCGCCGACCCAACTGATGTTCATCATCGCCGTCGTGCTCGCGATTGTTGCACTCGTCGGCTACTTCGTGCCCACGATTGCGATCATCGGCGTCTATTCGTTCTGGATCATGACGGCCGCATTCGTCGTGCTAGCCGCCGGCGTGCTGTTCCGCGGCACCTGAGCCTCCCTGCGTCACGGGGCCGGCCGAGGCGTCTTGGCCGGTCCACTCACCGCACTTGCGGCGCAGCGACCGAGGCGGCACATTGACGCCATGCGCGCCTTTCTCCTCATCCTCCTTGCCATTGTGACCACCCCTGCTTTGGCGCAGGGCTGGCAGACATATGACAATGCCCGCTTCGGCTATTCTATCGACATTCCGCCCGGTTTCGACGTCGGGAGCGAGGCTGACAATGGCGATGGCGCCACCTTCTATCGAGAAGCCGGTGCGATGGATCTGTTCGTGTGGGGCGCCAACCTGCTGGAGGATTTTGCCAGCGAAGCCGAGCAGGCGCAGGTCTTCGCCACCGAGCAGGGCTACAACCTGACCTACCAGGCGACAACGCCGCAATGGACCAGCTTTTCGGGCACCGCGGCCGGCAAGGTGATGTATCAGCGCATGCAGCTGCTCTGCGACGGCCAGAGCTGGGCCGCCTTCCGCGTGGAATATGGCAAGCGGGACGTCGGTGAAATGAACGCGGTCATCGAGCGCTTGGTGCAAAGCCTGCGGGGCGACTGCTGAGGCACGGCCCGCACCCACCCACCGCGCGGTACCTCCCCCTTGACGGGGGAGGCTAGGAGGGGGTGTTGAGAGCCCCGATATCCGGGCCAAACGCCCCCCACCCTTGATCCCTCCCCGCAAGGGGGAGGGTGTCGACTAAGAGTCCTGCGGCTTAGAACTCGATACCCTTCTGCGCTTTCACCCCGGCACGGAAATGGTGTTTGATTTCAGTCATTTCGGTGACGAGGTCGGCGATCTCGATCAGTTCGTCCTTGGCGTTGCGACCAGTGACGATGACATGTTTGTCCTCGGGCTTGTTGCGCAGGAAGTCGACGACTTCCTCGATGGGCAGATAATCGTAGCGCAGCACGATATTGAGCTCGTCGAGCAGCACCAGCTTGTAGCTGGGGTCCGATATCAGCGCCTTGGCCTGCTCCCATGCCTTGCGGGCGGCGGCGAGGTCGCGCTGGCGGTCGGCGACGTCCCAGGTGAAGCCCTCGCCCATGGCATTGATGGTGACCAGGTCGGGGAATTTGAGCAGCACGTCGCGCTCGCCGGTCTCCCACACGCCCTTGACGAACTGCACCACGCCGACCTTGAAGCCGTGGCCCAGCGCCCGGAACACCATGCCGAAGGCGGCGGTCGACTTGCCCTTGCCCTTGCCGGTATGGACGATCAACAGGCCCTTTTCCTGGGTCTTGGTGGCGAGGATCTTGTTCCGCGCCTCGCGCTTCTTCTTCATCTTCTCGGCATGATAGGCGTCGCGCTCGGCCTCGCTCATCAGGTCGGTCTTCTTGGCGGGTCTGTCGGTCATGCGAGGCGCTCCGCGTGGGCTATGATGAGGCGAGCCGCTTCCGATGGCGGCAAATTGGTGGTGTCGAGATCGAGGCGGTTGGGATGGCCTAGCCGCAGCAGAGGTCGCTCATGCCGCTTGCGCTCGGCCTTGGCCGCATTGGTCGTCTTGAGCCGCAATTCGCGCTCGGGCGAGGGAATGCGAACGGCGTGGGCGGCATCCGATGCGGTCAGGAAAACGGGGACGAAGAGGCTGCGCCGCTGGGCCGCCGCGTCCATCACCTCGTCCAATGCCTGCCGGTCCATCGGATCGTCGTCCATCAGCGCGTTGGTCAGCACGAAACTGGCATCGGGTCCGGCCAGGTGGACCATTGCCGACAGCGCCTGGCGCCTGATGGTCATGATGAGCGGCCACACGCCCTCCGGAAGCGGAGTGGAACCATCCTCGCGGACCAGCGAGAAGATGACATTGTTGGCCAGGTGGTTGTCGAACAGCCGAGCCTTGGTCATGGCGCAGATGGCCTTGCCGATGGTCAGCTTGCCGACACCATAGTGGCCGATGAGATAGACGATGGTGTTGTTCACGCTTCCCCCGCGAGCAGAGCATAGGCGGAGTTGGAGCGGGGGGTCCACAGGCCGCGCTGGCGCGCCTCGTTGAACCGGGCGATGAGCTCGTCATAGCCGTGGGCATTGGCCGATTTCAGCCAGTCGCGCACCGCATCGTCCTCGACGAAGGCCTCGAAGGCCAGGTCGAAATGGTGCGTCTTGACCGCGCCCGTGGTGGCGGCGAAGGCGAACATGAAATCGACGGTGGCGATAAGCTCGAAGGCGCCGCGATAGCCGTGGCGCTGCATGCCTGAGATCCATTTCGGATTGACCACGCGCGAGCGCATGACGTGGGAAATCTCTTCCTCAAGCGTGCGGATCAGCGGCCGTTCGGGGCGGGAATGATCATTGTGATAGGCCGCGGGCTGATGCCCGCTCAGGGTTTCGGCGGCCGCCGCCAGCCCGCCTTCGAACTGGTAGTAATTGTCGCTGTCGAGCAGGTCGTGCTCCCTGTTATCCTGGTTGTGGATGACGGCATCGATATCGCCCAGGCGCGCGGCGAAACGGTCGCGCTGCGGCGTGCCGGCATCCTTGGCGCCATAGGCATATTGGCCCCAGTCGAGGGCGCGGTTGGCCAGGTCTGCTTTGCTGGACCAGGTGCCCGAATCGATCATGGCGTTGAGGCCGGCGCCATAGGTGCCGGGTTTGGAACCGAAGATGCGGTGCCCGGCGGCGCTTTCACTTTTCCCGGCGGCGATAAGCCCGAGCGCATCCGACCGCATGGTGGCAGCGATGGGATTGTCGTCGGTGGGCTCGTCCAGCGCACCAACGGCCCGCACGGCACGATCGAACAGCGCGATCTGGGCCGGGAAGGCGTCGCGGAAGAAGCCTGAGATGCGGAGGGTCACATCGACGCGCGGCCGGCCGAGTTTGGCCAGCGGGATGATCTCGTAGCCCGAGACGCGCAGCGAGCCGGGGTCCCAGGTGGGGCGTGCGCCGATCAGCGCCAGGGCCTGGGCGATGTCGTCGCCACCGGTGCGCATATTGGCCGTGCCCCAAACCGAGAGGGCCACAGAACGCAGATGATGGCCGTGATCCTGCAGGTGGCGCAGCACCAGGCTCTCGGCGGATTTGCGACCCAGCTCCCAGGCGGTGGGGGTGGGCACGGCGCGGCTATCGACGGAGTAGAAATTGCGCCCGGTGGGCAGCACATCGAGCCGTCCGCGCGAGGGGGCGCCCGAGGGGCCGGGGCGGATGAACTTGCCATCAAGGCCGTCGATGAGCGCGGCCCGTTCGGCCGGGCCGGAAGCGGCGAGGCGGGGGCGAATGAGAGTATCGACCGTGTCGAGGACGGCTGATGTGGCGGTCCAGGCCGGGTTGGGGGCGAGGGTGCCATCGACGAGGTTGGCGGCGATGTCTTCCAGGCGTTCGACAACGTCGCCCAGTGTGCGTGGCCCACCCCCACCCTCGGTCCCTCCCCACAGGGGGGAGGGAGGCGATAAGGCATCGTTCGGTGGCATAATTCCGCCACTGCGCCGGGCAGGCTTCCCTCCCCCTTGTGGGGAGGGAATGAGGGTGGGGGTGGGCCCGGTCCACGGCACCCCTAACGTTGCCGTGAGCGGATCAAAGCCCAGTTTCAGGTCATCGGCCAGCGCCCGGATGAGCGAGCCTTCGCCTGGCCCCTCCCCGCGCGGCACCCGGGCCAGGGCGACGATCAGGTCGCGCTCCAGCGCGCCCTGTGGCGACTGGCCGAAGACATGCAGGCCATCGCGGATCTGGGCTTCCTTGAGGTCGCAGAGGAAGTTGTCGATCTTGATCAGCGCCTGCGTTTCGTCCTCGGGCAGGCCGATATCGCGATCGAGGCGGCTGTCGCGCGTGAAATCGAGAATGCGGCGGCGCAGGTCCGCCAGGCGGCGGCGGTCCATGCCAGAGGCGGCATAGTATTCGTCGAGCAGGGCTTCGAGGTCTTTCAGCGGGCCATAGGTTTCGGCGCGCGTCAGCGGCGGCACGAGGTGATCGATGATCACGGCGCCGGCGCGGCGCTTGGCCTGGGTGCCCTCGCCCGGATCGTTGACGATGAACGGGTAGAGATGGGGCAGCTGGCCCCAGAGGGCATCGGGATAGCTCGCTTCATCGAGTGCCGTCGCCTTGCCGGGCAGCCATTCGAGCGTGCCATGCTTGCCATTGTGGATCAGGGCATGGGCGCCGAAGTCGTGGCGCAGCCAGAGATAGGCGGCGAGATAGGCATGGGGCGGGACGAGCGCCGGATCGTGGTAGGACGCGGTCTCGTCGAGCTGATGGCCACGGGCCGGCTGCAGCAGGATGGCGACATTGCCGAAGATCAGGGCGGGGAGGTGGAAAACATTCTCGCGAACGAAAGGGTCCGTCGCCGGATGCCCCCAGCGCGCGGTCACCTCGTCGCGAATCCTGGCTGGAAGGCTAGAGAAGAGGGCGAGATAGCGGTCGAGGGAAAGTGTGGCTGGGGATGAGCCACGAGCGGGCGCGGCATTGGTGGGGCCGGATTGGAGGAGAGAGATAAGGTCTGCGGATGTCAGGCTGCTGACTGAGGGACCCCCTCCCCCGTCCCCTCCCCTCAAGGGGGAGGGGTGCGACGGAGAGGACAATTCCGCCAGGGTGGCAACAACGGTCTGCCAGATTCCATCTCTATTGGTGGCTACCTCACCATTGGTGAAGCGCACGACCCGATATCCAACACGGTTCAAAAATGCGGTGCGCAGTTGGTCGTGCTGACGCGCTGCATCGGTGCCGTGCGTATTGCCGTCGAGCTCAATGATCAGTTTGGGATGGTGGGAGGCAAAATCTGCGACATAGGGACCAATCGGGACCTGCCGTCGGAACTTGGTACCTTCCACCGCCCTCAGGACCGACCAAAGCAGGCGTTCCGGCACCGTTTGCGCAGCGCGCAAAGACCTGGCAAGGCTTTGGTTCTTGTCCTGCATTCGGCGGGAATTGCCAAAAGCCGAAGGCGTCGGCTCCCCTCCCCCTTGAGGGGAGGGGTTGGGGGTGGGGGTCGTGGTCGTGTATCCCGCCCTCTCCAACTCCTGCAGCATCCGCACGGTCGATTCCGGCGCGTCATAGCCTACGCCGTTGGCCAGCCGACCATCGCGGATAGGGTAATTGGCCAGCCCCAGGGCAATCCTGCGCTCGGCCCGTGGTGTGGCCCGAAGCCGCGCCCAGTTTTTAGCCAGCGTCACGGCGCGGCGAATGCCGGCGCCATCGGGCGCATAGGCTGTCAGCGGAACCTGGCAACGCTCGTGCCAGATGGCATCGGCCTTGTGGCCGACGATGAGGCCGCCCAGGCGGCCGTCGACTTCGGGCATGACGAGGAACATGGCCATGTCCTTGGAGGAGAGGCCCTGGCTGTCGGCCAGCCACTGCGCCTCCGAGCGGCCGGACTGGATGAGCTGGATGACCGGCGCGTCAGTGCCGGAAAAGGGGTTGGACCTGTCGTCGAGGCCGTCGATGCCCAGGGCGAAGCCGGTGAGATTGAAGATGGCCGCGGGCGGGAAGGCGGCCAGCGCGTCCTGCACGAAGCGGATGCAGGGGCCCTCCTTGAGCGAGGAGACCAGCAGCGGGACCGGGGCGAGGCCCCGGGCTTCGAGTTCGGCGATCAGCGCCTCGATCGTGGCGGTGCCGGCGCCTTCGAGGGCGGCGCGGTAGAAGAGGATCGGGACAAATGCCCCGGAAGACCTCATCCCGGCACCCGGGTCTCCACTCGCCTGACCTCGTGGTTCGACAAGCTCACCATGAGGTCTTTGATGGATCGCGCGCAGGCCAGCCTCGTCCGTCATGCCGGTCGTGGGGTGCCAGAGGCCGAAGCGGGCGAAGGGGGTGGGCGTCAGCGTTGTGAGGAGGGCCCCCTCACCCGGCCGCGCTGCGGCCGCCCTCTCCCCCGAAGGGAGCGGCGAGAGCAGATTGAACGCGCTCAGGATCGTGTCGGCGTTGTCGGGGCCACCCGCAACGAACAGGCTGTGCAGGCGCGTCCAGTCGTCCGGATGCACCGTCGAGCGTGACTGCAGGATGGGGTCGGGATTGGCGTCGCCGGGCAGCAGCGCCAGCGGAATTCTACGGTTGGCGCAGAGCGCGGTTAGCTCATCGACGCCATACTGGAAATAGGCGGCGCCACCGATGAGGCGCAGGACGACAAGGCGCGCCTGGGCGACGGTCTTTTCGAGCCAGAGATCGACCGAGAGATTGTTGGAGAGGCGCAGGGTATTGGCGAGGCGGAGTTCGCCCTCCCCTGCCCGGTCGGCGGCGCCGGCAAGCATGGCCAGTTCGCTATCGGCCGAACTGGCAAAGACCAGCGCCCCGGGGCGCTGGTTGAGGTCGATTGCCTCGCCTTCCTGCTGGATGGCGCCGGCCTGGGCGGAGAGAAGGTGCATGCGTCAGGCGGCGAGTGCCGCCGCCTTCTGCAGGCTTGCCGTGATCGCCGCGTGGTCGAGCGGGCTTTCGCCGATGACCACCAGCGCCGTGTCGCGGATTTCGCCATCCTTCCAGGGGCGGTCGAAATAGGCGGTGACGCGGGGGCCGACGGCCTGGATGGCGAGGCGGGCGGCGGCGCCGGGAATGGCGGCGAAGCCCTTGAGGCGCAGCACGTCGTGGTCGCGGATGGTCTGCTCGATGACGGCCAGCAGCTCATCCTTGCTGTTCACGCCGGGAATACGCAGCGAGAAGCTGTCGAAATCGTCGTGCTCATGGGTTTCCCCGCCATGTTCCAGCTCATGGTGGCTGGGGCGGTTGGCGATGTCGTCCTCGCTGCCCATGCCCATGCCGAGGAGAGCGGCGATATCGACATGACCGTTGCGGGCATGGATGACGCCGACGCCAGGGCGCAGCTCGGCGCGGATATTGCGCTCGACATCGACCAGTGTGGTGGCACCGACAAGATCGGCCTTGTTGATGATGACGAGGTCGGCGACCGAAAGCTGGTCCTCGAACAGTTCGCCGAGCGGCGTTTCATGGTCGAGCATCTCGTCCTGGCGGCGCTGGGCGTCGACGGCGGCTTCGTCGCTGGCAAAGCGGCCCTCGGCCAGCGCCGAGGCATCGGCAACGGTGACGATGCCGTCAATGGTCACCTGGGCCTTGATCTCGGGCCAGTTGAAGGCGCGGATCAGCGGCTGTGGCAAAGCCAGGCCCGAGGTTTCGATGACGATGTGATCGAACTTTTCCGGGCGGGCCAGCAGGGCCTGCATGGTGGGGATGAACTCATCGGCCACGGTGCAGCAGATGCAGCCGTTGGAGAGCTCGACCATGTCCTCCTCGCGGCAGGTGTCGTCGCCGCAACCGGCCAGGATATCCTTGTCGACGCCGAGGTCGCCGAACTCGTTGATGATCAGCGCGATGCGCTTGCCCTTGGGGGCATGGGCCAGGAGGTGGCGCACCAGGGTGGTCTTGCCGGCGCCGAGGAAGCCGGTGATGACAGTGGTCGGGATCTTGCTCATGCGACGGCTCCTGTGGGGATAACGGCGCTTCTGGTGGCGAAGACATCGTTGAGCTTGCCGAAGACGGTGCCCAGGATCAGCCAGAAGACCAGCGCGGTGCCCAGCGTGACGGCGGCGAATTCGGTGGCGAGGTGGGCGGGGACGGCGCTCGGCTCATCGGGGGCGACGGGCGCACCGATGATGTGGGGCGCGACGACCAAAGCCACGGCGACGGCAAAGGCCCAACTGGCGCGGGTCTTGGCGAGCAGCAGGCAGGCGGCGCCGGTGGCCAGCGCCGTGCCGGTCCACCAGACCTGGCGGGCGACGAGATCGGCGGCCGGCATGCCGGGCAGTTCTGGCGCGAGGCCATAGGCCGGGGCCAGCGAGAAGGTGACGAAGCCGGCAATGCCCCAGAGGAAGCCATTGGCGAAGGTAATCGGGACACCCGAAAACATCGAGATAGCGCCAATGAGCAGGGCAAAGCCCGCGGCGGCGAGCACGGTGGCGAGCGTGGTATAGGCGGTGCGCTCGAAGCCGTCCTGCGGCGCCCATTCCTCGGGCTCGGCGGCGGTGGCCGCCACAGCGTCATGGGTATGGGCCGGCGTGCCCTCGGCATGCTCGTGATCGGCGACGGCGGCTTCGGTGCCATGGCTGTGGCCGCCTTCGCCCTCGAAGGTCTCGGCGTGAAGGATCAGCGGGGTGACGCGGAAATGCTGGATGGCGGCCGTCAAAAGGCCAGCAGCAAGCGCTGCGATAAGCGCAGCGGCAAACAGATTGCGGATCATGTTCTTTGCTCTCGTTTCTGAGTGGTCGCGCTTCCGAACCGCAAAACCGGTTCCCACTTTTGCTGGAAGCGCTCCGCCACCTGCCTAGTGGCAGGGGAAGCCCATGGCGTGGCGGGTGTCGTGGGCGCCGTTATGCAGGCGGAAATCGCCGGCAAAGCCGGTGCCGACCAGCAGGGTCAGACCGAGCATGAGCGCCAGCGAACCGGCAATGATGCGCTGGGAAATCGAGAGCGACTGGAGGCCAGTCGAGGTATTGGCAGTATTGGTCGTCATATTCATGGCAGCACCCTCCGTGCGCGGAATAGTCTTGGGCGTTGCGCCCGGCTCGTGCGTTGGCAGGTCTCCTGGCTCGCGGTGATAGCCGCTCCCCTCGCCTTCCCGACCTTTCGATCAGTGGCATGAGAGGGAAGCGCACCGCTTACAGTTGCGGGGGCAGCCACGGTTTTGCGCCCTGATGGGTACGTCGCACCGTGTTCCCTTTGCAGCCCTTCGCACAAGTCGTGATGACTTGTGCGTCAGGCTGGGTATCCCTCCGGCACAACGGCCTTTGGGAACCAACACACGCCACAGTTACGCCGTGGCGCGGTGGCGGTCAATCGCCGTAGTCATAGCTGAGACTGATCACCTGAAGTCGGGTGTCGAGGGTTTGAAGCAGCTCCTCGTCGCTCATGACCTGTACCTCGCCGGACACCGCGGTCACGTCGAGATTCTCGGGGTATTCCTCGGCCGGCGCGAAGCGCAGCGACAAATAGCAGTCGCCGGGCGGGTTCACGATCTTGCCGGTTTCAATCATCGCATAGCCGCCATAGTCCCACCAGAAACCGCCGATCAGGAAGCGCTCACCGTTGATGGCCTGTACCTGGGCGGGCGTCATACCGATCTTGATGCCGAGCGGCCCAACCTGCGACGGCGCAAGGTCTGCAAACATCAGGCCTTCCAGCTTTTCCTCGTCCCACCAGCCGAACTGCATGCTGCGCCCCGGATCGTTGGGGAAGACGGTCGTGGCCAGCATTTCGGTACCCTCCGGCCCGGGCACCTGGCCGGTCACGACGTTTTCGGCGCCAAAGGTTTCAATCAGCAAGGCCGCGGAACTCTGCGGCCCGAAAGCGCCCTCGCAGGCGACCTGGTCGGTGGGCGCGGCCGCGCTTTTCTCCTTGGCCATGGGCGAGGACAGCACCAGCGCGGTGCACAGGGCAATCAATGACAGACGGATGAACATGACGGGTCCTTGCGGGAGGATGATCAGCGGAAATCGGGATGCGGGTAGCCGACGGATATCGAACCGAGCCGCACCTGCATCTGTGCCAGCAGCGGATCGTCGGAGGAGAGTTCCTTGTCGCCCATGGCGGGGAGCGTATCGACGCCCTCTGGAGCGGTGCCATAGTCGAAATTGAGGCTCAGCATGCAGTCGCCGGGCAGGCCGGATAGCGCTCCGGATTCAAAGCCGGCGGAGCCGCCATAATCCCAGCCGAAGCCGAGCAGCGTGAACGGTTCGCCATTGATCGCCTCGACCTGCGCCAGCGACATGCCGGCGCGGAGACCGCCCGGCGCCACTGCCTTGGGCGGCAGCTCAATGTAGCTGGGGCCGCTCAAGGCATCCTCGTCCCACCAGACGAATTGCAGCGTCTTCTTGGCATTGCCGGGAAAGACCGTGGTGGCCAGCATTTCACTGCCCTCGGGGCCCGGGACGATGCCGGTGACGACATTGTCGGCGCCGTAAAGCTCGATCAGCCGCGCCTCGGAACTGTCGATGGCGAAGGCGCCCTCGCAGGCGATCTCCTCGGCAAGAGTAGGCGTTACGAGCGCGAACAGCGCGACAAGCGAGGCGCGGACCAGCATGGGTGTCTCCTCCGAGGGTGGGGCGAATTTGGCCGAAACTGAGCCAGCCCGCAATCAACGACTCGCGCTATGAACGCAGGCTGAAGGAGTGTCCACCATGAAGCCGATCAAGTTCACCAAGGAAGAAACCAAGGCCATTGTCGGGGAGATCCAGGACTATTTCCGCGAAGAGCTGGACCATCAGATCGGCGCCATACCGGCGGAGATGCTGATGATGTTCTTCGTGGACAAGATGGGGGCATATTTCTACAACCGCGGCCTGTATGACGCGCAGGCGCTGATCCGCGAGCGGATGGACAGCCTGACGGACGATATTTTCGGGCTCGAGCAGCCCACCAATCACCTGCGCTAGGAGGCGCCCTTGGGCTTCAACTTTGCCACGCTGGCGCCGATCGGGCTGCTGCTTGCCTCCAACATCTTCATGACCTTCGCCTGGTACGGGCACCTCAAGTGGCCGACTTCGGCGCTGTGGATCGCCGTGATGATCAGTTGGGGCATCGCGTTTTTCGAGTACTGGCTGGCGGTCCCCGCCAACCGCATCGGCGAGGCGGTCTATTCGCCCTCCGAGCTCAAGACCATCCAGGAGGTGATCTCCCTCTCGGTCTTTGCCGTGTTCACGGTGTTCTATTTCGGCGAGAAGCTGACGCTCAACCACGGCGTCGGGTTCGCCATGATCGGCCTGGGCGCGTTCTTCATCTTCAAGGGCCCGATCAAGTAGATCTTCACCTCTCCCTTTGGGGGAGAGGTCGACGCGCAGCGGCGGGTGAGGGGGCCTCTACCGGGTTTGATGATCGGGGAAGGCCCCCTCACCCGGCTTGCATTCGCAAGCCGACCTCTCCCCCAAGGGAGAGGTGAGTTAGTGCACCGTTCCCGAACCGCCAACTGCGACAATACCATACGGCGCGCCGGCCACCGGAATAGTTCGCGCTTCGGCAAAGCTCGCGACATCAACCAGATGCACCACCCCCTTGTTGGGATCGGTCACCGCCACCACGTCACCGGCCACGGCGATGCGCGGACGCGGCAGGCTCCATTCGCCATCCATCGAATAGGGCTCGGTGACCTGGAGGGACCGGGCGATGGTACCGGCGACGACGTCGAGCTGGAGCAGCTTGCCGTCCTCGGTGAAGACATAGGCGAATTTCGGCCGGATCGGATCGACCGCGAAATGCACGCGGCGGGTGGGCAGGTCGACGAGGCGGAACGGCTTGTC
>CBFGMY010000107.1:0-13898 GCA_965650055.1 uncultured Devosia sp. | reverse complement strand
GGGCAAGCTGGGCTGGTTCAAGGCGCTCAATCGCGACGAACAGCTCGAGATTGCCGGCCGCTTCGGCGAGGCCATGGACATCCGCGCCGCCTCGCTCGACATGCCGGTCAAGCTCCTCTCTGGCGGCAACCAGCAGAAGGTGATCCTGTCGCGCTGGCTGGCGACCGATCCGGCTTTCCTCATTCTCGACGAGCCGACCCGCGGCATCGCCGTCGGCGCTCATGCCGAAATCGTCCGCACCATCAACCGCCTGCGCGAGGATGGCATGGCCATGCTGGTCATTTCCTCCGAGCTCGACGAAGTGGTGGCCTATAGCTCGCGCATCGTGGTGATGCGCGATCGCGAAATGGTCGCCGAACTGCGCGGCAAGAACATCAACCCCGGGGTGATCGTGCAGGCCATTGCCAACCACACTGACGAGGCCGTGGCATGAAACGCCTCCATCTCGAACGCCTGGCCAATCCGCAGCTCCTGGCGCTGATTGCCGTCTTGCTGATCAACTGGGCTTTGTTTCCCAGCTTCTTCCGCATTTCCTGGCAGGATGGGCGCCTGTTCGGCAGCCTGATCGACGTGCTCAACCGCGGCGCCCCGGTGGCGATCCTGGCCATCGGCATGACCGGGGTCATCGCCACCAAGGGCGTCGACCTGTCCGTCGGCGCCATCATGGCCGTCTGCGGCGCCGTCGCCGCGACCATGGTTGTGGCGGGTTATCCGACGCCCATCGCGGTCGTTGCTGCCCTGGCCGTGGGCCTCGCCTGTGGCCTCTGGAACGGGTTCCTGGTGGCCGTGCTCGATATCCAGCCCATCATCGCCACGCTGGTGCTGATGGTGGCCGGCCGCGGCATCGCCCAGCTCATCACCGAGGGCTATATCGTCACCTTCAATGAGCCGTCGCTGATCTTCATCGGCACCGGTTCATTCTTCGGCTTCCCCATGGCCGCAGTCATCGCGCTGGTGCTGATGATCCTGGTGACGCTGCTGGTGCGGCGCACCGCCATCGGCCTCTTCATCCAGGCCATCGGCGTCAACCGCGCCGCCGCCTCGCTGGCCGGCATCCATAGCCGCATGCTGCTGATGCTGGTCTATGCCCTCAGTGGCCTCTGTGCTGCAGTCGCCGGCATTATCGTGGCGGCCGATATCCGCGGCGCCGATGCCAACAATTCCGGCCTGTGGCTTGAACTCGACGCCATCCTGGCCGTGGTCATCGGCGGCACGTCGCTGCTGGGCGGCAAATTCTCCATCCCGCTGGCCGTGGTCGGTGCCCTCATCATCCAGGCCATGAATACCGGCATCCTGGTCTCGGGCTTCCGGCCCGAATTCAACCTCATCGTCAAGGCCGGGATGATCATCCTCATCCTGATGCTGCAATCGCCGCTGGTCGGCAATGCGGCCGGCTTCTTCAAACGCGACAGCAGGCAGGCGAGCTCGAAATGAAACGCAGTCTTCGCCCGCTCGCCGCCACCGCCGTCATCTTCCTCATCGCCTATGCCCTCAGCGTCGTGCAGTTCCCCGGCATGCTGTCGACCCGCGTGCTCGGCAATTTCCTCACCGACAATGCCTTCCTGGGCATTGCCGCCGTGGGCATGACCTTCGTCATTATCTCGGGCGGTATCGACCTGTCGGTGGGCGCCGTCATCGGCTTCACCGGGGTGCTGGTGGCCGTGCTGATTTCATGGATGGGCCTCCATCCCCTGGTGGCCTTCGCCATTGCCCTGGGCGTCGCGGCTTTGTTTGGCGGGGCCATGGGTGCCGCCATCCACTATCTGCAGGTGCCCAGCTTCATCGTGACCCTGGCCGGCATGTTCCTGGCCCGTGGCGGCGCTTCGGTGATCACCCAGGATTCGGTGCCGATCAATCACGAATTCTACGCCACCATTTCCGACCTCGTCATCCGCCTGCCTGGCGGCGGCCGGTTGAGCTTCATTGGCCTATTGATGGTCGCGGTGTTTCTCGTGGGGGCCCTGCTGGCCCACCGCACCCGGTTTGGCTCCTATGTCTATGCCCTGGGCGGCAACCCGGTCTCGGCCTCGCTCATGGGCGTGCCGGTTGCCCGCACCACGGTGCAGATCTACATGCTGTCGAGCATATTGGCCGCATTGGCGGGAATCGTCTTTTCGCTCTACACATCGGCGGGCTATCCGCTGGCCGCCGTGGGCGTCGAACTCGATGCGATCAGCGCGGTGGTCATCGGCGGCACGCTGCTGACCGGCGGCTACGGCTTCATCCTGGGCTCGTTCGTCGGCGTCATGCTGCTTGGCCTCGTCCAGACCTACATCATCTTCGACGGCACGCTGTCGAGCTGGTGGACCAAGATCGTGATCGGCGTGCTGCTGTTCTTGTTCATTGTGCTGCAGCGGATAATATTTGCAGCCTCCGCCCCCGGAGAAGAGTCGTCCGAGAAAGTGTAGCATGATCGAAGCAGGCAGCCTTATTCGCTCGCTGTCCGGCCGACCCGCTGCACGGAACTTCCATACCTTCGTCATCAACGAAATCGGGCAGGGCATCGTCACCGGCAAATATCCGGTGGGCTCGATCCTCGCCAGCGATGCGGTAATGATGGAAACCTATGGCGTGTCGCGCACCGTGCTGCGCGAGGCGCTCAAGACCCTGGAGGCCAAGGGCCTGGTCGAGGCGCGCCCCAAGGTGGGCACCCGCGTCTCCCTGCCCAGCCGCTGGAGCTTCTTTGACCCCCAGGTGCTGTCCTGGCACTTCTATGCCAAGCCCGACCGGCATTTCTACGAGAGCCTGTTCGAGGTTCGTCGGGCGCTGGAGACCCGGGCTGCCGCCCTCGCCACCCAGCGACGCACGGCCGAGAACATTCGCGTCATGAAATACTGGCTGCACCAGATGGAGTCGGCCGGCGGCGATCTCGAGAACCACGGCATCGCCGCGCTCGAAATTCACCGCACCGTCGCCGAAACCTCCGACAATGCGCTGCTGCGCTCGGTGACCGGCATCGTCGAACTGACGATCGCGCTGGCCCTCAAGCAATGCGTAGCCCAGGGCCCCGGGACTTACCTCGCCACGACCCTTGAGGCGCTGACGCGCCTGGTCGCCGCCATCGGCAAGGCCGACGCTACCGACGCCAGCACCATTGTCGGCGAGGTCATCGATCTCGACGAGGCGCGCGTCATGGCCCTGCTATAGCGCCTGACAAGTCATCGGGACGGCGCGGCGCCCATTGACAGGCAGCCTCACCCCACCGGATAAGTATCGAAAGCTTTGATATACAAAGCGGGCAGCGCACACTTACGGATGCACAATGAGCCGGAATTTTCTGCTGATCGACCCTGAAGAAGGCATGGAAGTGCTCAAGGGTCTGGCATCACCAATTCGGGTAAAGATCCTCAAAGCCTTGCGCCAGAAGGGTCCACTCAACGGCAATGAGATTGCCGAGCATCTGGACCTGCCGCAATCGACGGTGTCGACCAACCTGCAGATCCTCGAAAGCACCGGCCTGATCCGGATGGAGACGCAGAAGGCCCGCAAGGGCAACCAGAAGGTGTGCCACTCCGCCTTCGACGAAGTGGTGGTGATGTTCAAGGAAGATTCGGAGCCGCCGCGCGAGAACACCATCGAGGTGGCGATGCCGCTCGGGCTCTATACCAGTTGCGAAGTGTCGGCGCCCTGCGGCTCATGCTCGGTCGAGGGCATTATCGGCCTGCTCGATGTGCCCGACTCTTTCCTCAATCCGGAGCGGATGAAGGCGGGGCTGATCTGGTTTACCCGCGGCTATCTCGAATATCAGTTTCCCAACAATGCCAAGCTGGGCAAGCGCAAGATCGAAGTCATTGAATTTTCAATGGAGTTGAGCTCGGAGGTGCCGGGAACCTCGGCCGACTGGCCCAGCGATATCACGCTGTCGGTCAACGGCACCGAAATCGGCAACTGGACCTCGCCGGGCGATTTCGGCGACAAGCGCGGCGTCTATACGCCCGATTGGTGGAAGCTCAAGGGCAGCCAATATGGCAAGCTCAAGAGCTGGCGGGTGACGCAGAACGGCACCTACGTGGATGGCATGAAGATATCCCCAGTCTCGTTGGGCGATCTCGACCTCACCACCCACCACTCGATCAGGCTGCGGATTGCCGTCAAGGATGACGCCAAACACCCCGGCGGCGTTAACATTTTCGGCCGCGGCTTCGGCAACTACGACCAGGATATCATCATGCGGCTGCAGACCGAGCGGTAGCCAATTATCATATTTTTTCCTCATCCCTATTGCGTCGGCGCGCTGCGCTCGTTTAAAACGCAGTAACTGATATAGATCAGAAATGGGAATGGAGGAAATGATGAAGGCGTCCGTCGTCGCGCACAAGGACTATACGATCAGCAAGATCGATGATCGTGTCTATGGCGCATTCCTGGAGCATCTCGGCCGGGCAATCTACGAAGGCATCTACGAGCCCGACCATCCGACCGCCGACAAGGACGGGATGCGGGGCGACGTGGTCAAGCTCGTCAAGGACCTCAACGTTCCGGTGGTGCGCTACCCCGGCGGCAACTTCGTTTCCGCCTACAACTGGGAAGATGGCATCGGCCCGCGCGACCAGCGCCCCGTTCGCCTTGACCTCGCCTGGCACACCTCCGAGAGCAACGCGGTAGGCGTGCATGAATTCGCCGACTGGTGCGCCACCGTCGGCACCGAGATGATGCTGGCGGTGAACCTGGGTTCGCGCGGCGTCGACGATGCCCGCAATTTCCTCGAATACGTCAACCATCCCGGCGGCTCCTACTGGAGCGACCTGCGCATCAAGAACGGCCGCAAGGAACCGTGGAACGTCAAGATGTGGTGCCTGGGCAATGAAATGGACGGCCCCTGGCAGGTCGGCCACAAGGATGCCGACGAATACGGCAAGCTGGCCGCCAACACCGCCCGCGCCATGCGCATGTTCGACAAGTCGCTCGAGCTGATCGTCTGCGGCTCCTCGCATATGGACATGCCCAGCTTCCCCGATTGGGAACGCATCGTGCTCGAGCATACCTATGAGCATGTCGATCACATCAGCCTGCACATGTATTTCGCCAACCGCGATGACAACACGCCCAACTATCTGGGGCTGAGCCATAAGCTGGACCGCTACATCGAGACCGTGGCCTCGACCATCAAGCAGGTGAAGGCCAAGAAGAAGTCCAAGAAGGACATCTACATCTCCTTCGACGAATGGAACGTCTGGTACCACTCCAACAAGAAGGATCGCGAGATCCTCGATGGCAATGGCGGCTGGCCGCATGCGCCGGGCCTGCTGGAAGACATCTACAATTTCGAAGACGTGCTGATGGTGGGGTTGATCCTCAACACCTTCATCCGCCGCTCCGACGTGGTGAAGATCGCCTGTATCGCCCAGCTGGTGAACGTCATTGCCCCGATCATGACGGAAAAGGGCGGTCCGGCCTGGGCCCAGACTATCTACTACCCCTACTTCTTCGCCTCGGTCTTCGGTCGCGGCACCGCGCTGCAGCTGGTGACCAGCTCGCCCGGCTACGAAACCACCCATGCGGCCGATACGCCGTTCGTGGACGTGTCCGGCGTGCACAATGAAGAAGATGGCACGCTGAGTTTCTTCCTGGTCAACCGTCACACGACCGAGACCATCGAGACCGAGGTGAGCCTGCAGGGCTTCGGCAATGCCACCGTCATCGACCACCAGGTGATGACCCATCCCGACCTCAAGTCGGTCAACACGGCCAAGAACCAGCAGGAAGTCGCCCCGCGCAAGGGCACTGGCGCCAAGATCGCCAACGGCACCCTGACTGTCGCGCTGCCGCCATACTCCTATCAGATGGTCCGCGTGAAGCTGGGCTGACGCGCTGAGGAGCTCCATCAAAACTGATGGGGCTCCTCTTTTGTATCCAACAATGTGATGAACATCACGAAGCTCATTGACAACGGTCAGGGGGCTCTTAGTATGACTAATGAGGGCGCTGGAGGGCGTCCCAAGGGAGGAAAAATTGGATAGACGCAATTTTCTTATCGGAACTTCTATTTCGGCACTGATGCTGGCCAGCCCGCGCCTGGCTTTCGCCCAGGATGCCGCCGAGGGCGCAGCGCCTGACCTGGCGCAGTTTCCGCGCAACGAGACCGTGATCGTTCACAACCCCGAAGGCGTGATCCGCAACCCGGCATGGTTCAATCCGTGGGTTGTCGGTAGCGGCGCGGGCACCAGCAACGGCCTGCACAACCTGACCACCGATACGCTGTGGTTCATCGACCCCGATGCCGGTGTCGAAGGCGCCAGCGAAAACGCTGTCTACAACTCGCTGGCCGATGGCCCGTGGGAATACAATGCCGACTTCACGGAGATGACCGTGAAGCTCAAAAAGGGCATCAAGTGGAGCGACGGCGTCGATTTCACGGCTGCCGACGTCGTCTATACCGTCGAAAAGCAGAAGGCCACGCCGGGCACGCCCTACAATGGCGCCTTCACCGCCCAGGTGAAATCGGTCGAGGCTCCGGACGACAATACCGTCCACTTCGTGCTCAATGCCCCGAACTCGCGTTTCCACGCGCTGTTCTCGGTGCGCTGGACTGCGGCATGGATCATGCCCAAGCACATCATGGAAGCTCAGGAAGACATCCTGAAATTCGATAATAACCCGCCTGTGAGCCTGGGGCCGTACACGCTCCACTCGTTCGATCCGAACGGCACCTGGTACATCTGGGAAAAGCGCGCCGACTGGGAGAGCACGGCTCTGGGCATGGTGGGCGAGCCCAAGCCCAAATACATCATCTACCGGAACAACATTTCGACCGACAATCGCCTGATCGAGATCCGTAACGGCAATCTTGATATGGTCCACGATCTGACGCCGGAAGGCACGTTCTCGGTGGTGCAGCAGGATCCGCTGATCCAGGGCTGGTTCCCGGGCTTCCCCTATGCCCATCCCGATCCGACCCTGGTCATGGCCATCCCGAACCACCAGAACCCCAAGTTCCAGGACAAGCGCGTCCGCTGGGCTTTGGCTCTGATGCTCGATGCACGTGCCATGTCGATGGCGTCCTATCGTGGCGCGGCAACCCTGTCGGCCATCTCGGTGCCGCCGACCGGTACGCATCCGCGCGACTATCATGGTCCGCTCCAGCAGTTCCTGACCGATTACGAAATCGACACCGGCACCAGCAAGGTGAAGCCCTACGACCCCACCATCGGCATCCAGATCGCCGATATGGTGCGGCCGCAGTTCGGTGACGCCGTTCCGACCGACGAAACCGCGATCCGCAACGCCTTCGGCTATGGCTGGTGGAAGCAGAACGTCGAGGCCGCCGGTGAACTGCTCACCGCTGCCGGCTTCACCAAGAACGGCAACCAATGGATGATGCCCGACGGCCAGCCTTTCGCCTTCCAGGTGATGGTGCCGGCAGAAGGCGTGGTCAACCGCCTCGGCGTGATCATTGCGCAGACCTGGGCCCAGAACGGCATCCAGGCCACCGCACAGGTCGACTCCGATACCTGGGGCCGCCAGCGCGTTGGCGATTACGAAGTCAACATCGCCTGGGCCGTGGAAACCTGGGGCGGTCACCCCGATCTCAGCTTCTTCCTCGACAGCTACCACTCGGCCTATGTCGCCGAGCCGGGCGCTTCGCAGCCGGACCGCAACTGGATGCGCTGGAAGGATCCGCGTCTCGACGAAATCATCGAGAAGATCCGCGGCATCGACTTCAACGACCCCAAGGGCATCGAATACGGCACGGATTTCGTCAAGCTTCACCTCGAAGAAATGCCGAACATTCCGATCATGGCGTATAACGTGTTCTCCATTCAGTCCAACAAGTACTGGACCGGCTGGCCGAATGCGGAAAACAACTATGCCAACCCGGTGACCAACTGGTCCAACGGCCGGTATATCTTCACGCAGATCACGCCGGTGGCGTAACGCCGTCCTCCCGGACGGCCCGGTTTGAGCGCCGGGCCGTTCTGAGGGGCACGATCTTCCTTCGTGCCCCTCGCAGTTTTTGGTGGCCGAGCGGGTGCGCTCGATCCATCGACGCCTTCCCTTCTCCCCTTGAGGGAGAAGGTGCCCGAAGGGCGGATGAAGGGTCCTGCGCGCACCACGGCACAAACGCACGGGATGGCGCAGCACCCCTCACCCCGTTCTTCCGCTGAACGCGGAAGAACGCCCCTCTCCCTCAAGGGGAGAGGGAAGAAGCGAGTTGAGGTCGCGAGGTTCTATGCACGGTTACTTATGGTTCATCGGAAAACGGGCGCTGCAGATGCTGGCGGTCGTTTTCTGCGGTATCTCGGCGACATTCCTGGTGACGCATCTGTCGCCGATTGATCCGGTGGAACAGGTCTTGGGACGGCTGTCGTCCCGCGCCAACCTGTCGCCCGAAGCGATCCTGGCGACGCGTGAGGCCTTGAGCGACCTCTTCGGCACCGGCGCGCCGCTGCACGAACAATATGTCACCTTCTGGCTGCGGCTGATCCGCGGCGATCTCGGGCCCTCGCTGATGGCCTTCCCGACCCCGGCAATGGACATCGTTACCCGCGCCATGCCCTGGACGCTGGGCCTGCTGGTTTCAGCGACGCTGATCACCTTCGCCGTCGGCAACCTGCTGGGCGCCCTGGCCGGCTACTACCAGAACAATCGCTTCTTCAAGCTGTTCGGCATCTTCGCCATGGGCATCCAGCCCATCCCCTACTACGTGGTGGCCTTTATCCTGCTGATCATCTTCGGTTTCCTCTGGCCGGTGCTGCCCATTTCGGGTGGCTTCGCCATGGATGTGACGCCGGGCTACAACTGGCCCTTCATCAGCTCGGTGCTGCAGCACGCCATCCTGCCCACCTTCTCGGTGGTGCTGGTGGGCTTTGGCGGCTGGTTCATCGGCATGCGGGCGCTGGTTTCCAACGTCGTCAACGACGACTACGTCACCTATGCCGAACTGGCGGGCGTGCAGAAATCGACCATTGTGGGTGGCTATGTGATCCGCAACGCGCTGGTGCCGCAATTGACCGCTTTGGCCCTGGCGCTGGGTGGCGTGTTTTCCGGCACGGTCATCACCGAGCAGGTGTTCAACTATCCGGGCCTGGGCTCGCTGCTGATCGATGCGGTCAACTGGGGCGACTATTCGCTGGTGCTGGCCGTCTCGACGGTCTCGATCACCGCGGTGGCCGTGGCGATCTTCATCGTCGATCTGCTGCATCCGCTGCTCGACCCACGCGTGAAGACGGAGTAGCGCCATGTTTGCCGTTTTCCGCGACCTCGTTCGCTACAATATGGAATTCACCATCGGGCTGATCCTGGTGGTGGCCATGGTGATCTTTTCGGCGCTGAGCTTCTTCTCGCCAGTCGATCCATCGCTGATCTACATGACCATTCCCGATCAGCCGCCTTCCCCCCAGTTCTGGTTCGGCACCAATTCGCGCGGCCAGGACATGTTCTGGCACCTGTCGGCGGCGTTCAAGAACAGCCTGATCTTCGGGCTGACCGTGGCGGTGCTGAGCCGCTTCATCTCGATCGCGGTGGGGCTGACCGCCGGCTATATCGGCGGCTGGGTCGACCGGGCGCTGATGTTCGTCAACGACATCTTCGTGTCCGTGCCGATCTTCCCGATCCTGGTGCTGTTCTATTTCGTGATGCGCGACCACATGGACAGCTTCATGCTGGCGCTGATCATGGCCGGCTTCGGCTGGCCGTTCGACGCCCGGCTGATCCGCTCGGTGGCCGTGGGCCTCAAGCACCGCGAATTCACCCGCCACGCGGTGTTTGCCGGCATGAGCACCCCCAAGGTGCTGCTCGAAGAGCATCTGCCCTATGTGATGCCGATCGTCTTCGCCACCTTCATGAACAACATGCTGTGGTCGATCGGCCTCGAAGTGACGCTGGCCGTGCTGGGCTTCACCAATATCAACCAGCCGACCATCGGCACGGTGCTCTATTGGGCCAACAGCCACTCGGCCATGGTGGTGGGCACCTGGTGGTGGATCCTGATCCCGGTGATCCTGATCGTTACCACCTTCCTCGGCCTGTTCCTGCTCGCCGTGTCCATGAACGAATATATCGACCCGCGCAGCCGCCTGCGCCGCATGGGAGCCTAAGGCCATGACCCAGGATCTTCTCAAGGTCGAAGGCCTCAAGGCCTACTACCAGATGAACTATTTCGGCGTGGAACGCGAAGTGCGCGCCGTCGACGACATCACCATGACCATCCGCAAGAACGAGGTCTACGGCATTGCCGGGGAAAGCTCGTCGGGCAAGACCAGCTTCATCAAGGTGCTGGCCGCGGCGATCCGCCCCCCGATGCGGATCGTGGCCGGGTCGGTGAAATACGACTTCAAGAACGGCCCCATCGACGTGGCGACGGCCACGCCGGCGCAGATCGAAGCCGTGCGCTGGCGGCACCTGAGCTACATCATGCAGGGCTCGATGAGCGTGCTCAATCCGGTGCGCCGCATCGGGCGCACCTTCGAGGATTTCGCCAAGCGCCCGCTGGGGCTGAGCGGCCCGGCCTATCGCGAGCGGGTGCTCAACCATCTTGAGCGCCTGAAACTCCCCGCCGACGTGCTCAACGCCTATCCGCATGAGCTGTCCGGCGGCATGCGCCAGCGCGTGACCATAGGGCTGGCCACCGTGTGCCACCCCGAATTCGTCATCGCCGACGAGCCCACCACCGCGCTCGACGTGGTGGTGCAGAAGGAAGTGCTCGGCTTGATCCGCGAGATCCAGCAGGACATGGGGTCGTCCGTGGTCTTCGTGACCCATGACATGACGGTTCATGCCAACATGGCCGACCGCGTCGGCATCATCTATGCCGGGCGCCTCGTTGAAGAGGGCCCGACGCGGCAGATGTTCTTCGCCCCCAAGCATCCCTATACGGCCCATCTGGTGGCCAGCCTGCCGCGCATCGGCGACACCACCCAGCGCCCGGCCCTCGAGGGGCGGCCGCCAAGCCTGGCCAATCCGCCCAGCGGCTGTCGCTTCCACCCGCGCTGTCCGCTGGCGATCGACAAATGTCGGACCGATGTGCCGCCATTGATCCAGGTGGCCAATGATCATCGCTCGGCCTGCTGGCGCTGGCAGGATGTGCAACCCCTGGTAGCCCCGCAACATCAGGCGGTGATGGCATGAGTACCCTGCTCGACGTAGCCAATGTATCCAAGCGCTTCACCATGGGCGGCCTGCTGTCGCGCAAGACCGTCGAGGCGGTCCAGGATGCCAGCCTGTCGCTGAGCGTCGAGACGCCGGAGATCTTCACGATCATCGGCGAATCCGGCTCGGGCAAGACCACCCTGGCGCGCATGATCCTGGGGCTGGAACTGCCCACCGACGGCGAGATCAGCTTCCGCGGCAAGACCGTGAGCCATCGGGTCAGCCGCCAGGAGCGGCTGGAATTCATGGGCCATGTACAGCCGGTGTTCCAGAACCCGTTCGAGGCCTTCAACCCGCTCAAGCGCATCGACCGCTATCTCGAATCCACCGCCCGGCGCTTCCTCAAGCTGCGCCACCGCGACGATCTCGATGCCGCCATGGACGGCGCCCTGCAGAAGGTGGGCCTGAGCCTTGCCGAAGCCAAGGGCCGCTTCCCGCACGAGATGAGCGGCGGCCAATTGCAGCGCGCCGCCATTGCCCGCGCCCTTATCCCCAATCCGTCGCTGCTGGTGGCCGATGAGCCCGTCAGCATGGTCGATGCCAGCCTGCGCATGAGCATCGTCAACCTGCTCAAGAGCCTGCGCGACGACCTCAAGGTCAGCGTCATCTACATCACCCACGACCTGGCGACTGCCTACTACATCTCCAACCGGCTGATCATCATGCAGCGCGGGCGGATCGTGGAAATGGGCGATGCACGGACCGTGCTCGACAATCCCGAGCACCCCTATTCGCGCCTGCTCAAGGCCAGCGTGCTCTCGACCGAGGATGCCGGCAGCGGCAAGCTCCTCACCGATCCCGGCATGGCCGAACGCGCCACCGCGCTGGTCCGCCAGCAGGGCAAGCTCGTGGCGCGGCCCGACGGGCGTAGTGTCCGGGTCTATGAGAAGGCCTGACGGTTCAGGTGACTTGACCGCCTCCGACCGCGCAGGAATATTGCCTTGAGCCGCCGCAGGAGCGGGCACTTTCGTGCCCGCTGCCATGCAGGCCGTGGCTTACTTGCCCCAGAAGGCGTCTTCCTGCTCGGGGTCCGACGAAAACAGCCATACTTCGACGATCTTTCCGTCCGCAATGCGCAGCAGATCGATGCCGGGCTGGTCGACCGTGGCGCCTTCGCGCTGGCCGGCGAATTCGATCTCGATGGCGACCAGATTGCCGTTGGCGAGAAAGCGATGGGCGTGGGTGATGGCAAAGCTCCCGCCAGACTTGGTCATCATGGCACCCATCATGGCACCGAATTCGGCAATGCCATTCTTGGTGCCCGAGAACTGGTTGTTGCCCGGCTGGTGCCAGATAACCTGCGGGGAAAGCAGCTCGCCAAGCGAGGCCTGGTCGCCCGTCTGGACGGCTTTGATGTAGCCCTGGGCGATTTCGATATTGGTCATTTTTTGTCTCTCACTGCGGATGCCGGAACGCGCTGTCCGGCTCATGAGATGGTAATAAATGGTTCAGATGCGTCACGTCGTGGTTGATACCTGCCAATTTATGGTAGTTATCGGACATGCGGAGCACCAGGTAGGTGGAACGAGTTGGCGAAGAATACGGCAAAGGTGGATCAACTTGCCTACCGCCCGAGCGGTCGCGAGCTCGATGTCGAAGTCTTCCGCTTTTCCGATCTGCGAAGGCGGGTCGGCCGCGCGGAGATCCTGGCGCTCTACCACTATTCCTTCCACACCCTGGTTTGCGTCACCGAAGGGGAGGTGATCCAACAGCTGGACTTCCAGCCGCTCACCTGCTCAGCCGGTTCCCTCCTCGTGGTCAGACCGGGGCAGGTGCACAGCTTTGGCAGTGATGCAGGATGGGATGGATGGATGGTGCTGTTCAGGGCAGATTTCCTGCCATCGGAAACCCAAACCACTGCCGACCTGCTTCCGGCCCTCGGTTTGGACCGGCTGCCCGATCATCTGCCCCTGTCGGCGGCGGACTTTCATGCCGTCAGCGAGATCATCACCAGGATGCAACTGGATGCGGCGATCGATGCGGGGGCCAGGGATGTGCACGCGCTTCTGCGCTACCAGCTTTGCGCACTGCTTTTGCGCCTCACCATCCTGCAGGACCGGCAGGTGGGCGGTGCCGACACGCGAAGCCTTGCCGTGCAGCGCTTTGCCAGGTTCCGCCGGCTCGTCGAGCAGAACTATGCCGGCTGGCACCAGGTAGCCACCTATGCGGCCGCTCTGGGCTGCACGGAGAAGAGCCTGACGCGCGCCGCGCTGGAGGCCACCGGCCAGAGCGCCAAGCGTGTCATCACGGCCCGCATTGCGCTCGAGGCAAAACGCCTCCTGGCGCACACCGACAGGTCCATCTACCTCATCGCTGAGGGACTGGGCTTTGAGGAAGCCACCAACTTTGCCAAGTTCTTCAAGCGCGAGACCAATTGCACCCCGATCGGCTTTCGCCGGCAATACAAGCAATAGCCGACCACAACCCTTTCGGGCGCCCGCACAATTCAAACTTGGGGAAATGGAGCGGGTGAAGGGAATCGAACCCTCGTCGTAAGCTTGGGAAGCTTCTGCTCTACCATTGAGCTACACCCGCAATGCGCCACTAGATGCGGGAAATACGCGGGGTCGTCAAGGCATCCGATTAATAGTCGCATAACGGCTGCGAGCCTATGCTCGCCTCAATTCCGGGGGCGGATATGCGCATTCTGATCGTTGATGACAGTCGATCGAGCCTCGCCATGATTGGCACGATCGTCAAGGCGGCCACCAATGCCGAGATCGACGCGTGCCTCCACCCTTTCGACGCCCTCGAACGCAGCGCGGTCACCCAATATGACCTGGTGCTGGTCGACCACATCATGCCCGAAA
>CBFGMY010000106.1:0-14062 GCA_965650055.1 uncultured Devosia sp. | reverse complement strand
AATGCGACGCCATCATGCGCATCGTCACGGCGGACCTGCACGCCTATTGGCGCTTCCAGTCCGACTATCTGATGCGCATCCCGAGCGTCCAGAGCATCAAGACCGACGTGCCGATGGAGACCATCAAGCGGGGCTACGAACTGCCGCTTTAGCGCCAAGTTTGGACCCCACGCATATTTCTCGCTGACGCCACCCAAGGCTGGGAAGGCGGCCGGCGTCTTATGGGGCAGTCAAAAGCTGGAAGGGATCCCGTCATGAATAACCGCAACTCCGCCCACGTCGCGCTTCGAGGCCGCGCCAGGGCCCGCAACGCGGCGCTGCCGCAGCTTGGCCCGCTGCTGATCGGCATCAGCATCACCGCCCTCATGACCGGGCCTAGCCTGGCGCAGGATGGCGAAGGCTATCGCATCGAAGCGGTGACGCTCTCATCGGGCGGGTTGGCCGAGGTGCGGCGCAGCATCACGCTCGACGATGCGGCGTCGCTGGGCTTTGCCGTGCCGCTCGACCAGATCGACGATATCCTCAAGAGCCTCCTGGTCTACGATCCGGCCGGTGGCGTTGCCGCCATTACGCTCGATGGGCCATCACCGGTCGAGGAAACCTTCCGCGGCCTGCCCTTCAGCGCCGAGGACCTGACCGCGCTGCCCCGCCTGCTGGGCACCCTGCAGGGCGTGCCGGTCAAGGTTTCATCATCCGGGCGCACGGTTGAGGGCATGGTGCTGGGCGTTGATACCAGTGCGGCCCCCGCCGAAGGCGAGGAGCCTGCGCCGCTGCTCTCGGTCATAACAGAGGCCGGCCAGCTGCTGACCATAAGGCTGCGCGCCGATACCGAACTCGACATTCTCGACCCTGCCATCCGCGACAGCCTGCGGCAGGCCGCTCTCGTCAGCGGCCAGAGCCGCGTCGCCGGCATGCGCACCATCACGGTCGGGCTCGAAGGGGCCGGTCCGCGCGAGGTCGCGCTCGACTATGTCGTCTCCGCGCCGGTCTGGAAAACCGCCTATCGGCTGATCCTGGATGCACAAGGCAAGGCGCGCCTCCAGGCCTGGGCGGTCATCGAGAATGCCTCGGGCGACGATTGGGACGATGTCGAGGTCACCCTGTCATCCGGCGCGCCGGTGACCCTGACCCAGCGCCTCTACCAGCGCTATTGGCATCAGCGGCCCGAAGTGCCGGTCTATGCCCAATCCACCGTTGCGACGGCGCCGGATGTCTATCGTGAGACGGCGACCGAACAGGCAGCCACCGGCATGCTCGGCGGCGCGATGGAAATGGCCGACACCATGCGCATGATGGCGCCGGCCGCGGCACCGGCCCCCATGGAACCATCGGCACCGGTGGCGGTCGCGGCGGCAGCCGAGGGCGAGACGGCGGCCACCTATGTGCTGCCCACGCCCATCGACCTGGCCGCCGGCCAGACCATGTCGGTGCCCTATATCGATGCGGAGCTGACGGCCGAGCGCATTTCCCTGTTCCAGCCCGAGCGCGGCGAGATCCACCCGATCGCCACGCTGCGGCTCGACAACAGCACTGGCACCAGCCTTCCGCCTGGTATCGTCACCGTCTATGCGCCCCAGGAAGAAGGCTATGCCGGCGATTCCCAGCTGGCCAATGTCCCCGACGGCGAAACCCGCATGATCAGCTTTGCCGCCGATCGCAAGGTCGAGGTCGCCACCGAGTATGGCGGCGAGCAGACCGTCTATCGCGCCACACTGGCCGATGGCCTGCTGCGCATTTCCGGCCTGACCCGCAGCGACACCACCTATACAGTATCCGGCGCCGCCGACGCGCCACGGACCGTGGTCATCGAGCATCCGCGCCAGGGCGACTGGGTGCTCAAATCCGACGCGCTGGCTGGAACGACGCCGACCCACTATCGGCTCGAGGCCCAACTCGCCGCGGGCGAAACGGCCAAGGTGGTGGCCACCATGGAGCGTACCGACATCCAGAGCTTCGCCCTGGTCGACGCCGACGCCGATACCCTGCTCTACTGGATCGGCCAGCTGGACGACCCGGCCACGACCGAGGTGCTGACCAGGTTGGCCCAGAGCCGGCAGGAGATCGCCAGCGCCGAGCGCATCCTTGCCGATCTGGAGCAGGAACTGGGTACGATTGCCGATGGACAGGAACGCATTCGCGACAACCTCGCCGCCGTTCCGGCCGACAGCACCCTGGCGCGGCGCTATCTCGAGACGCTCGAAGGCGAGGAAGACCGCATCGTCGAGCTGGAAACGCGCCGCAAGGCGGCCGGGCAGGCCCTGGACAAACTGAACGAGGCCTTCCGTCGCCAGGTCAGCCAGCTCTAGCGCAGCACGGGGGCGGGCGCCGTTGCCGCGGCGCCTGCCCGCAAATGCGTGGGGCCGGACCTGTTCACGCCACAACTTTTGGTGCAAAGGTCGTGCCGGGTCCCACGAGTGCCAGCCATGCCCAGCGTCATCCCTGATCTGTCCGTCATCCTTGCCTTTGCGGTCGCCACGGTGGTCCTCGCCATCACGCCCGGCCCCGACATGGCGCTGCAGATGTCGCGCGCCATCAACTATGGCCGCGCCCATGGCCTGGCGGCCATGTTGGGGGCCATGGCAGGCATTCTGGTCCATACCATGCTGGTGGCGTTCGGTGTCTCGATCCTGATCATCGCCGCCCCGCCACTGTTCCTCGCGCTCAAGATCGCTGGTGCCGTCTACCTGCTGTGGCTGGCCTACCAGGCCGTGTTCCATGGCGGTGGCCTGCGCCTCGCCGAAGCCGCCAAGAAGGCGCCAACCGTGCGGCAGAGCTTCATGACCGGCATCGGCATCAACCTGCTCAACCCCAAGGTGGTGCTGTTCTTCGTGACCTTCCTGCCCCAATTCGTCGACGCCCATGATCCGGGCGCGACGGGCAAGCTGATCTTTCTCGGCCTCGAATTCGTCCTTGTCTCGATCCCGCTCGGGATCGCCACGGTGCTGCTGGCCGAACGGCTCGCCGCCGCCTTCCGCTCCAGCAAGTGGGTGGAACGGGCGCTCAACTGGAGCTTTGCCGCCATCTTCACCGCCTTCGCCGCGACCATTCTCACGGCACAGGCGCGGCACTGATGAATTACCGCCATGCCTTCCACGCCGGCAATTTCGCCGATGTGGTCAAGCACGTCATCCTCGTCCGCATCGTCGAGTACCTCAAGCGCAAGGACGCTGCCTTTCGCGTGCTCGATACCCATGCCGGCATCGGGCTCTACGATCTCGAGGGCGACGAAGCCGGACGAACCGGCGAATGGGTCGAGGGCATCGGCAAGTTGGTCGAAGGCGGACTTTCGGGTCCCGCCGCCGAACTGGCCGCGCCCTATCTCGACGCGGTCCGCGCGCAGAACCCCGAGGGCGGCCTGCGCTTCTATCCCGGCTCGCCGCTCATCATCCGCCACCTGCTGCGCGAGCAGGATCGGCTCTTTGCGCTGGAACTGCATCCTGACGATGCCGAAAAGCTGCGCGAGAATTTTGCCGGCGATTACAAGGTCCGCGCCACCCATCTCGACGGCTGGGCCGGCATGGGCACCCATCTCCCGCCCAAGGAAAAGCGCGGCCTCGTCCTCATCGATCCGCCTTTCGAAAAGACCGGCGAGTTCGACCGCATGGTGGCGGCACTGGTCAAGGCACATCAGCGCTGGCCGGGCGGCATCTATGCCTTCTGGTACCCGGTCAAGGACCCGCACGAGATATCCGAATTCATCGACAGCCTGGAGCGCACGGGCATCCGCAAGATCCTGCGCATCGAACTGAACGTCCGCCCCTTCACCACCCCACCGCGCCTGCACGGCACGGGCATGATCGTGGTCAACCCGCCCTACGCGCTGGAGACGGAGCTGAAGGTCTTGCTGCCGGAACTGGCGAGGCTATTGGCCGAGGACGGCAAGGGGCGTGTGCGGATGGAATGGGTGGCGGGGGAGTAACCCCGGAGACCTCATGGCGAGCTTGTCGAACCACCAGGTCGGGTAGGCAAATCCTGCCACGACCTCGTCCTTCGACAGGCTAGGATGAGGTCTACTGGCTAACCCGCCTCATACCCCAGCCAGCGCGTCGCGGTCCTTCTTGCTCAGGCGTTCGCTTTCGCTCTTGAGCTGCCCACACGCCGCGAAGATATCCCGCCCGCGCGGGGTGCGCACCGGGCTGGCATAACCCGCCTTGTTGACGATGTCGGCGAAGCGCTCGATGCGCGACGACGGCGACGTACCGTAGTTGGCGCCCGGCCAGGGATTGAACGGGATGAGGTTGATCTTGGCTGGAATGCCGGCCAGGAGCCGCACCAGTTCGCGGGCTTCGGCATCGCTGTCATTGATGCCGTCGAGCATCACATATTCGAAGGTGATGCGGCGGGCATTGGAAAGGCCGGGATAGTTGCGGCAGGCCTCGAGCAGTTCCTCGAGCGGCCACTTCTTGTTGATTGGCACCAGAACATCGCGCAGGTCGTTGTTCGTCGCATGCAGCGAAATGGCGAGCTGGACATCGATCTCGCGGCCCGTCGGCTCGATGAAGGGCACGACGCCCGAGGTAGAGAGCGTGATGCGGCGCTTGGAAATGCTCATGCCGTCGCCGGCCGAAGCGATCAGCAGCGCCTGCTTGACGTTGTCGTAATTGTAGAGCGGCTCGCCCATGCCCATCATCACGATATTGGTGATGGCGCGGGTCTCGCCCGAGGGCACCAGGCCCCCGTCATCGGGACGCACGCCGCCGGGGAAATCGCCCAGCCGCTCGCGCGCCATCAGGATCTGGCCGAGGATTTCGCCGGCCGTGAGGTTGCGCACCAGCTTCTGCGTGCCGGTATGGCAGAAGGAACAGGTCAGCGTGCAGCCGACCTGCGACGAGACGCAAAGCGTGCCGCGATCCTGCTCGGGGATATAGACGGTTTCGACCTCGACCGGCGGATAGTTCGGGTTGGCCGGATCGCGGAAGCGGAACAGCCACTTGCGCGTGCCGTCGGTGGACACCTGCTCGGTGACGATTTCCGGACGATCAAGCAGGAAGGCGTCGGCCAGCTTCTGGCGCACCGGCTTGGCCACATTGGTCATCTTGTCGAAATCGGTGGTGCCGTTGACATAGAGCCAATTCCACAGCTGGCTGGCGCGCATGCGCGCTTCCTTGTCCGACGCGATGCCTGCTGACGTCAGCGCCTCGGCCAGTTGCGGCTTGGAGAGACCGATCAGCGACGGCCTGCTGGAGGCGGCAGGGCGCACAGCAGTCGAATGGTCAAGGTTCAGCGCAATGCTCATGGCGTGGCGAAAGGTCCGGGAGATGCAGGATTGGCGCGGCCAATAGCATATCGGTGACGGTTACGCAAAGTCACCGTACCGGGAGGGAGGGATGCATCCCGACGAGACCTCATGGTGAGCTTGTCGAACCACGGGGTCGGGCGAGTGGAGGCCTCATGTGCCACGACCTCGTCCTTCGACAGACTCAGGATGAGGTCTACTGAATAATCAGCAGCCGCCCTGGATCGACTGCTGCGCCGCCGTGGCGCCCGAGAGCGAATAGTTCTGCGTCACCTTGATGCCGGCGGCGGTGGTGCCTTCCACCGTCATGGACGAGCCGGCGCGGATGGCGCTGGCCAGCTCGGCGGACTGGCCGGCATCGTCGAGCCAGGCGGCGTCGTTCTGGGTGAACAGGTTGAACACCTGGCCGCTCACGTCGATGGTGGCCTTGCTGTCGGGCTGGAAGGCGAAGCCGGCGACGAGGTTGAACTCGGTCGTCACGCTCTCGGACGGGCGATTGGTGATGTAGATATAGGCCTGGCTATAGCCGTCGGGCGTCGGGGTCACGCGTTCCGGCTTGGTCATGGCGAAGCAGACCGGGCCGGACGCGTCATTGGCCGCATAGCTCGACCAGGCGCGGTGTTCACCCAGGAGCCGCACTTGCTGGGCACTGGCTGTGCCCACGAGGATCAGGCTGCCACAAAGGGCGAGCGCCATGGCGGACTTGGACATCAGGACCTCGCAGAAGCAGAAAAGGCGAAGGGCCGAACCGGCCCAACGCCCAGATAGGGTTGATTGCCTTGACGGGGCAACTCAAAAATCACGTGCAGGCGGTGTCGATGGCGTTCATCGCCGCCGTCGCGCCCGACAGCGAATAGGTGTCGGTAGTATTGGTGCCGCGCTGGCTGGTGCCCTTGACCACGAGGTTGCTGCCGGCCTTGAACGCCTGCACGAAGCCGCCTTCATCGCCCGTCGAGGCGAGCCAGGCGGCCGAGCCCTCGGTGACCATGGGGTAGGACTTGCCGTCGACGCTGGCGCTGGCCTTGGCATCGGTAGCGTTGAACGGATAGCCGATAATGGTCTGGACCTCGTTCTTGGTGCCCATGCCCTTACGGTGAATGATCATGAAGTGGATCGGGTCGCGGTTGGCACCTGATGGTTCGCTGCTGGTCGGGGTTGCCGACACGTAGCAGATCACGCCCGAAGCGTCCGTCGCCTGCCAGGCGGTCCAGGCATTGAAGGTGCCGAGCTCGGTCGCCTGCTGCGCCTGGGCGGCAGGCACCAGAGCCATGATCGCGCCGACCGCGAGCCCAAGTACAAGGCCACCGGTTTTCGTCGTCATCGCCAATTCATCCTTTGTCTCGAAGGTCCCATCCTGGGAGCGCTGCCCGCGAACTGTCGCCCAACATGGTTACCAAGGTGTCAAACGCCGCCACGTTTGCGCGTATTTGCATCAACTGCGAGTCAATCGCGGCGGGATTTTGACGGGCCGCGCCCGCCTGTTCCGGTTTGCGCCGCGCCGGTTAACAATGTGTTGATGTGGCGCGGCCCGGTTCAGGCCGCCAGCGGATAGCTCTGTTCCACCACATAGGGGCCGCCGCCCACCGAATCCTTGCTCGAAAACAGCACGAAGCGGCCCACCGGAAAGCTCAGCGCCTCGAACCGCCCGGCCTCGGCCATGAAGCGAGCGACCTCCTCGGCGCCCGCGCCGCGGAGCCGCGCAAGGGACACATGCGGCACGAATTTTCGCCCGTCGGGCGGCAGGCCGGCCCGCTGCAGCACCCGCTCCTGCGCCGCCTGCAGGCGGTTCAGCGCCTCGCTGGGCTCGACGCCCGCATAGAGCGCCCGCGGCTTGTCGCCGCCAAACGTGCCCAGATGGGTCAGCCGCACCGAAAAGCGCAGCGAATTGGCCAGCCGGTCGAGGCTGTCGGCCACTTCGTCGGCGGTCTGGTGATCGACATCGCCGATGAATCTCAAGGTAATGTGATAGTTTTCGGCATCGATCCAGCGGGCACCAGTCAGCCCGCCGCGCTTGAGAGAAAGCGCAAATCCAACATCGGCCGGTATTTCGAGGCCGGTAAAGAGCCGGGGCATGGGGCCCTCCTCTTCATAAGGAAACACGCGATTCGAGGCTGACCGTAGCACAGACCAACCGCGCGGCCAGTCGATTCGTCGCATCCCGGCAAGATCACTTGTAAACAACTGGGGTCACATCCATATTGTTTCATCAAGTGGCAAACCAATGCCCACCGGCGGTGCAAGAACCGCGTTAATTGGGAAAGGAACCGACTATGGCTGAATTTGACCGTCAGACCCTCGGTGCGCGGGCCGGCTCGGCCGCGGCCGTGGACGAGGGCCTGCGCAGCTACATGCTGCGCGTCTACAATTACATGGGTATCGGCCTGGTAATCACCGGCCTGGTTGCCTGGTTCGCTGCCAACTCTGCTGTAACCACCAATCCAGACGCTGCCGTCGGCACGTTGCGGAATGGCACCATGGTCACCCAGTGGGGCTACCTGTTGTTCGCCAGCCCGCTGCAGTGGGTGGTGATGCTCGCGCCGCTGGCCTTCGTGCTGGTGCTGAGCTTTGGCATCAACAAGCTCTCCGCTCCAGCCGCGCAGGCCATTTTCTGGGCCTTCGCCGCGGTGATGGGCCTGTCGCTGAGCTCGATCTTCCTGGTCTATACCGGCGCCTCGATCGCCAAGGTGTTCTTCATCACGGCCGCCACGTTCGGTGCCATGAGCCTTTACGGCTACACCACCAAGCGTGACCTGACCTCGATGGGCAACTTCCTGATGATGGGCCTGATCGGCCTGATCATCGCCTCGGTCGTCAATATCTTCCTGGCATCCTCGATGCTGGATTTTGCGATCTCGGCCGTGGGCGTGCTGATCTTCGTGGGCCTCACCGCCTACGACACCCAGAAGATCAAGGAAGGCTACTCGGAGAGCTACGGCGCCGACGTTCTGGCCAAGGGCGCCATCATGGGCGCGCTGAACCTCTACCTCGACTTCATCAACCTGTTCCTGATGCTGCTCCGCCTGTTCGGCAACCGCGAGTAAGCAACGGATGGCTTGATCGCACGATCAAGCAATTTGGTTGGACTGACATTGGGACCGCATCCTAAAAGGGGTGCGGTCCCTTTACTTTGCCGAGCCGCCGCCCGTGTCCGACTTCGTCCTGCGCCCGTTTTCCTGGTCCGATGTGCCCGCCATCACGGCCGTCTACAGCCACTATGTCCATAACTCGGTGGCCACGTTCGACATCGAGGCGCCTAGCGAGAGCTTCATGGCCGAAAAGTTCGGCCACATACAGGCGCAGGGTCACCCCATCGTCATGGCAGAGGGGCGCGACGGCAAGCTGCTCGGCTACAGCTACGCTTCCGTCTATCGGCCGCGACCCGCCTATCGCTTCACCTGCGAAAACTCGGTCTACTGCGCCCCGGACGCGCAGGGACGGGGCCTGGGCTCCGCGATGATGGCCGAGGTGATCACCCAGTCACAGGCCTTCGGCTTCAAGCAGATGATTGCCGTCATCACCGCCGAGGGCGCCGGCTCGATCCGTCTGCACGAAAAGCTCGGCTTCCGCCACATCGGCCGCCATGAAGCACTCGGCTTCAAGTTCGACCGCTGGCTGGACATCGTCCACATGCAAAAGGCTCTGTAAGTGGCGCCCGGCCCGGACCAAGGTGCTCCGCTAGGCCTCCGACACAATCAGAACCTTCTGGTCGCATACGACGCCAGCTGGCCTGCGGAATTCGAAGCCGAAAGGGTGAGGCTGGCGCGGGCGTTGCACCCAACGGCCCGAGCTATAGAGCACTATGGCTCAACCTCCGTCCCGGGTCTTCCCGCCAAACCCATCCTGGACATACTGGTGGGCGTGTCACCGCTGTCCGATTGGGTGGCCTGCCACGATCCTCTCCTGCAACTGGGCTACGACTATGCTGAAAGTGCGGGCGTGCCCGGCCATCACATCTTCGGGCGTGGTCGCGATCGGAGCGAACGCACCCACCTGGTGCATGTAGTCGAGTTCGGCGGAGAGAGCTGGACGTCCAACCTGGCCTTTCGCGATGCCCTTCGCCGCGATGACCAGTTGCGGGACAGCTACCTCGCCCTCAAGCAACAAGCCGTTGCCGCCGCGCCAGAGGGACGCGCTGCCTACAACGCACAGAAGCAGGCCTTCATTGCCGCCATCAAGGCCCGGTTGTAGCCCGCTACAGCCGCTTGCGCATGCGGTGGCCTTCGCCGCCCATGCAGGCGACGGGCGCCGCGTCCTCGCTCCAGCCCGCCGCGTGATAGAAGGCGCGGGCCGTCGCCGTACTGGTCAATTGCGCCTCGACCACACCATGGCGGCGCAGCTCGGCTTCGAGCGCAGCAAGCAGCGCCTTGCTGACGCCGCGAAAGCGGGCGGCGGGGTCGACATAGTTGAGCGACACTTCGCCATTGCCAGGAACCACGGCGCCGACTGCGGCAACGCGACCGTCCAGTTCGGCTACCAGCATGCGCAGCATCGGATTGGCCAGCATGGCGCTGACACCCTCGGGCGTCTTGTTGGCCGTCCAGGTCGCCAGCCGCTCGGGCGACTGGCCGTGATCGGCATGGCAGAGTTCGGTGATCGAGGCGATGAGCACGCGGCTCATGCCGGGTACGTCAGCCGCGGTGGCCGGACGGACGAGGATGCTCATCCCACCACGGCCAATTGTGGATCGAGCACCCGCAGCACCAGCGCCAGGTCATGCCCGCGCTTGAGGATGCGGCCCTGCTGGTTGGTCACCGCATATTGCCCCTGGCGGTTGCGCAGGCGCGGGGTCTTTTCGATGATGAAGAGCGGACGTTCGGACATCCGCGCATAGACGGAAAACACCGCGCGCTCGCGCAGGAAATCCATGGCATAGTCGCGCCACTCGCCCTGTCCGACCTTGCGGCCATAAACCGAGAGGATGAGCTGGAGCTCCTTGCGGTCAAAGGCAATAGCGACGGGGAGCTTGCTTTGCGCCGGGCGCGCTGGGGCCTCGCCGGCGGCATGGACCAGCGACAGGCTGACCGTCTTGTCCTGTGGTGGGCTACCCTGCACCAGTGGATCGACTCCGGGACATCTCAATCGTCAACGCACTGTCATGATTGCGGCATTCGCCTTCGGATGCAAGGGCCAGATGCGGCGGCGCAAATACCCCATTTTGGTCACAGTTTGTCCCTGCCCCCGCCCGAATGGGGCGTCAGCCTCTGACCATTGCCTCCAGTGGCTGGCATCCGGGCCGACCGAGCCCCCAAACCCAGAAGCCTGGGTGTCAGCCGCCCTTATTTTGAGTTGACCAGTCAGAACTTACCCGTCCCTGCCCCCAGGGACGGGTTTTCTTTTGTCGCTCAGGGCTCGTAGGTGGCGGCACCCAGAATCGGGCCGGGCAGGCCGCTCTTTTCCTGTTGCACGATCACGGCAATGCCGCTGCTGCCATCGCTCAGGATTTCGGGCAGCGGCAGCTTGAGGCTGGCGCCAGTGGCCCCTTCCCACATGCCCAGCGCCTGCCGGCTGGTCACCACCTGGGTATAGACCATGGCCTTGCCCGCATTCTCGCCCTTGTCGATGGCGACATCGGCCCGGTCGAGATACGTCACCATCCAGACCACCGCATCATCGAGGCTGGTATTGGGCGGAATGGTCACCTCGAGCGTGTCGCCATCACGCACCAGCTCCACGCCCAGTGGCAGTGCTGCGCCGTCGAGCGCCCCATGCACCTCGCCCCGCCGCGAGCCGACGACGCCCTTGGCGCCATTGACCACCATCTGCGGCGTATAGATGCGCGAGGATCCCCAGCTCTTGGCATAGGCACGCTGGCGATCGGAAAATTCCTGGCTGCCGAACGTGTCTTCCCAGCCCACATAGTCCCAGTAGTCGACATGGTAGGCGAGCGCCACCACGTCGCCTTCTTCGGCGAGGCCGGTCAGCAGCGCATCGGCCGGCGGGCACTGGGCACAGCCCTGGCTGGTGAACAATTCCACCACCGCCTTGGGGCGCGTGCGCGTGCTTTCGGCACTGGTCGACTGGGCCAGGGCAAGCAGCGTCACGATGCCCAGAGCGGTGCCAAGGAAGGGTCTTGCAATCATGGGCAAGGTTGTAAGCTGGCCCAGCCGGGACCCGCCAGTCAAAAGAGGGTGAGAAGGTGAACTTTGGCGGCTGCTGTGACCTCGGCCATCGACGCGCAGATTTGCGCCGCCCCGGCCTCAAGCAGCGCCTGGCCGAGGCCATCATAAGCGTGGCCGGCCCCGATAAAGCCCAGCACCGTCATATTGGCTCGCCGCGCCGCCGTAACGCCGGCCACCGAATCCTCGACGACCAGACAGCGGGCGGGATCGCACCCCATCTGCGCCGCGGCATGGAGGAAAACATCCGGTGCTGGTTTGGAACGCCTGACCTGGCTGGCCGAGAACACATACGGATCGACCAGGTCGAGCATCCCGGCATGGTCGAGATTGGTCCGCAAAGCCTCCAGTCTCGTGGACGACGCCACGCAGATCTCTGCGCCGAACGCCCGCAGCGCCCCGATGGCCTCACCCGCCCCGGCTATGGCCATCAGGTCCGTAGCGAAGCGGCGCTTGCACTCTTCGGCGATGGTCTGCAGCCAGTCCGCCGGCTCGTCGAAGCCGATTTCGGCTGAAATGGTGTTCCAGGCCTCCCGATGTGTCACGCCGGTAAAGCGCCGGGCAATGTCGCCGGGCGTGGTGGGATGCCCCAGGCGCGTCAGCGCTTCGGCATCGACGGCACAATAGATGACCTCGCTGTCGATCAGCACGCCATCGCAGTCGAAAATGACCAGCATCAGAGCCTGTCTCCTCTGTCGCCAGCACCGATATCAGACCCCGCCGACAGCGCGCCAGTGTTCCGCCGTGATCGCATAGATGGCGGCGTCGAATTCATCCTCGCCGTCGCGCAACCGCGCCTCGTGGTCGAAACTCATGCCCAGCCGCCGCATCACGGCGATAGAGCGGTGGTTGGGCACGTCGGCCATGGAGATGATGCGCTGGCGCCCCAGCGACCCGAAACCATGGTCGAGCCAGGCCGTGGCCGCCTCGGTGGCATAGCCCAGCCCCCAGAATTGCGGAAAGAACCGCCAGCCCACCTGCAGGTCGTCGGGATACCACTGCTCGACCGAGAGACCGGCAATGCCCAAAAACCGGCCGTCGGCGCGGCGTTCGACCGCCAGCATGCCATAGCCGTGCTCGATCTGGCTCATATTGGCGCCGCGCGCCGCCGCCTCGGTGCGCGCATGGCTCCACAAGCCGCCCAGATATTGCATCACCAGCGGATCATCACCCAGCGCCTGATAGACCGGCAGGTCATCGCGCCGGAACGACCGCAGGATCAACCGCCCGGTGGTGCAGAGCGGCGCGCCGCCCCACATGTCGTCACTCATTGGCTCCTCCCCAGCCCCAAACAAAAATGGCGGCCCGGAGGCCGCCATTGCAACTGTTATGTCGAACCACCTTACGCCGCGACAAGGCTGCGCAGCACGTAATGCAGGATGCCGCCATTCTTGTAGTAGTCGAGCTCGTTGGCCGTATCGATGCGGCAGCGGGTCTCGACATTGACGACCGAGCCATCGGCGCGGGTGATCTTGACCGTGACCATGGCGCGCGGCGCGATCTCGGTAACGCCTTCGATGTCGATGGTCTCTGACCCGTCGAGGCCCAAAGTCTGCCAGCTTTCGCCGTCCTTGAACTGCAGCGGGATGACGCCCATGCCGACCAGGTTCGAACGGTGAATGCGCTCGAACGACTGGGCGATCACGGCGCGCACGCCGAGGAGGTTCGTGCCCTTGGCGGCCCAGTCACGCGACGAGCCGGTGCCGTATTCCTTGCCGGCAAAGATCACCAGCGGCGTGCCGGCGGCCTGGTAGGCCATTGCGGCATCGTAGATGGCCATCTGCGAGCCATCGGGGCCCTTGGTGTAGCCGCCTTCGACGCCAGCCAGCATCTGGTTCTTGATGCGGATATTGGCGAAGGTGCCGCGCATCATGACTTCATGATTGCCGCGACGGGCGCCATACGAGTTGAAGTCACGCGGGGCGACCTGCCGCTCTTCGAGATACTTGCCGGCAGGCGTTGTGGCCTTGAACGAACCGGCCGGGGAGATGTGATCGGTGGTGATGGAGTCGAGGAACAGCGCCAGCACCTTGGCCTTTTCGACATTGGTGACCGGCTTGGGCTCCATGGTCAGGCCCTCGAAATAGGGCGGGTTCTGCACATAGGTCGAGCTCGAATTCCAGCCATAGGTCTCGCCACCCTCGATCTGGATGCCCTGCCAGTTGGTGTCACCCTTGAAGACGTCCGAGTAGCGACCCTGGAACATTTCCTTGGTCACGTGCTTGCGCACGATCTCGGCCACTTCGTGGTTCGAGGGCCAGATATCCTTGAGGTAAACCGGCTTGCCGTCCTTGGACGTGCCGATGGCATCCCTGGTGATGTCGATCTTCATCGAGCCGGCAATGGCATAGGCCACGACCAGCGGCGGAGAGGCCAGGAAGTTCGCCTTGACGTCCGGGTTCACGCGGCCTTCGAAATTGCGGTTGCCCGACAGCACCGACGCGGCGACCAGATCACCTGATTGCACGGCCTTGGAGATTTCCACCGGCAGCGGGCCGGAATTGCCGATGCAGGTGGTGCAGCCGTAACCGACCAGATTGAAGCCGATGGCGTCGAGATCTTCCTGCAGGCCCGCCGAAGTCAGGTAGTCGGTGACCACCTGCGAGCCGGGCGCCAGCGAGGTCTTGACCCAGGGCTTGCTATCGAGGCCGAGGGCGCGGGCCTTGCGGGCCACGAGGCCGGCAGCGACCAGCACCGAGGGGTTGGACGT
>CBFGMY010000105.1:0-14079 GCA_965650055.1 uncultured Devosia sp. | reverse complement strand
GGATCACCTTGCCGCCGGTGCCGATCACTTCACGGATCTTGTCGGTCGGGATCTTCATGGTCTCGATGCGCGGAGCGAATTCGCCGACTTCGCCACGCGAAGCCGACAGCGCCTTGGCCATCTCGCCCAGGATGTGGATACGACCACCCTTGGCCTGCTCGAGCGCGATCTTCATGATCTGCTCGGTGATGCCGGCAATCTTGATGTCCATCTGCAGCGAGGTGACGCCCTGGTCGGTACCGGCCACCTTGAAGTCCATGTCGCCCAGGTGATCTTCGTCGCCGAGAATGTCGCTGAGAACAGCGAACTTCTCGCCTTCGAGGATCAGGCCCATGGCGATACCAGCCACCGGACGGGCCAGCGGCACGCCGGCATCCATCAGCGCCAGCGAGGTGCCGCAAACGGTTGCCATCGAGGAGGAGCCGTTCGATTCGGTGATCTCGGACACGATACGGATCGTGTAGGGGAACTCTTCGACCGACGGACGGATCGGGTTGATGGCGCGCCAGGCGAGCTTGCCATGGCCGATTTCACGACGGCCCGGGGAACCCATGCGGCCAGCTTCACCCACCGAGTAGGGAGGGAAGTTGTAGTGCAGCAGGAAGTTCTGCTTCTGGGTGCCTTCGAGCGAGTCGATATACTGCTCGTCTTCGCCGGTGCCCAGCGTGGCAACGACCAGCGCCTGGGTTTCGCCGCGGGTGAACAGCGCCGAACCGTGGGTACGGGGCAGCACGCCCACTTCCGAAACGATCGGACGCACGGTCTTGAGATCGCGGCCGTCGATGCGCAGGCCGGTGTCCAGCACGTTCCAGCGCACGATCTTGGCCTGGAGGTTGTGGATGACTTCGCTCAGGGCTTCGCCCGAGACTTCACCGGCTTCGACCTTGGCGGCAAAGGCTTCCTTGACGACCTTCTTGGCGGCGTCGACGGCAGCGTAGCGCTGGGCCTTGTCGGTGATCTTGTAGGCGGCGCGCAGGTCGGCTTCGGCAACCTTGAGCACGTCGGCTTCCAGCGCCGAATAGTCAGGGGCGGAGAAATCGCGCGGTTCCTTGGCGGCCAGTTCAGCCAGCTTGATGATCGCCTGGATCACCTTGCGGCTTTCGGCATGGCCGAACATCACGGCGCCGAGCATGATCTCTTCGCTCAGTTCCTTGGCCTCGGACTCAACCATCAGCACGGCATCTTCAGTGCCGGCCATGACGAGGTCCAGCTTGGACTCCGAACGACGGTCAACGGCGAGGTTCAGCACATACTGGCCATCGACATAACCGACGCGGGCCGCGCCGATCGGGCCCATGAAGGGCACGCCCGAAATGGTCAGGGCCGCGGAGGCGGCGACCATGGCCAGCACGTCCGGGTTGTTTTCCATGTCGTGCTGCAGAACCGTCACGACCACCTGGGTCTCGTTACGGTACCCATCGGGGAACAGGGGGCGGATCGGGCGGTCGATCAGGCGAGACGTCAGCGTCTCGTTTTCGGTCGGGCGGCCTTCGCGCTTGAAGTAGCCACCCGGGATCTTGCCGGCGGCGAAGTACTTTTCCTGGTAGTTCACGGTCAGCGGGAAGAAGTCGATGCCCGGCTTGGCCGACTTGGCGCTGACAACGGTGGCCAGCAGCACGGTTTCGCCCAGGGTGGCGAGCACGGCGCCATCGGCCTGGCGGGCCATCTTGCCGGTCTCGAGGGTCAGCGGCTGGCCGCCCCAGTTGAGCTCGACCTTGTGGTGATCAAAATTGATCGTCATGTTTTTCGTCTTTCCATTCTGCCGGCTGAGCGGGAACGCGGGGCGTAGCAAGCCCGCGAACTCATCCGGTGCGCCCGCACTTGTGTCTGCACCCCATGTGCAGGCCAAGCTCAAAATCAGGCGCGGTTACCGTCTTTGGCGAAGACGAAACATGGGCAAGACAACAAGCAGCTCCCGAAGATGTTCGGTGCCTCACGAGATCAAAACCAAGGACTGATTTTGCGAGCGTGAGGCGGAGGGAGCGGCCAATAATCCTGCCATGCTCCGGCATTCGCCGGTCTACGCTAGAGACAGTTTGCAAACTCTATTGCGACGGCCAACGCCGCAGCGAATTTTCAAACAGCCTCTTTATCGCCACCCGCAGGCGGCGAAAGCGGAAGCGGAGGCCTGCCCCCGCATCCGCAATTCGGTTGCGCCTACTAGCGGCGCAGGCCGAGCTTCTCGATCAGGGTCTTGTAACGGGCGTCGTCGACGGTCTTGACGTAGTCAAGCAGGCGACGGCGGGTCGAAACAAGCTTCAGCAGACCGCGGCGGGAGTGGTTATCCTTGCCATGGCCCTTGAAGTGTTCGGTGAGATTGGCAATGCGTTCCGACAGGATGGCAACCTGGACTTCCGGCGAACCGGTATCGTTCGGCTTGGTTGCGTATTCCTGGATCAGTTCGGTCTTGCGTTCTGCAGTAATCGACATCGGACATATCCTTTGGATAGGAGGATTGGGTCGCCCCGGCCGGGATGTCGTCCAGGCGGGGCCGTGAATGCCCGGGCCGCAAGGCCCAAGACTGGCGTCCCTATAGTGCAAAGAGGGCCGCAATACCAGAATTTATTCGGGCGCGGGCTCGGCAGCCGGGGCCGTCGCATGGGCGGGGTCAATAGCCGAGAGCGGAATGACGAAGTGCCACTCGATGCCATCGTCGTGGCAGCGCCGTTCCACCTGGGCGCCGAGGGACCGCGCGACCATGTTCTGCAGCACCGTCGTGCCAAAACCCATGCGCTCGGAGGTGACGATGCCATCTGGCACCGTCTCGCGCCAGACCAGGTCCAGCCGGTCATCGACAATGCTCCAGCGCACCGAGAGCGCGCCGCTATCGCCGGCAAAGGCGCCGTATTTGACCGCATTGGTCGAGAGTTCATGCGCCGCCATGCCCAGGATCTGGGCCGCCTGCGCATTGAGCCGCACGGTTGGTCCGGCAAGGCTGACCCGCGCCGCATCGGGCGGAGCAAAGGGGGCGATGTGGCTGTCGATCAGTTCGTTGAGCAAAACGCCGGCGCGGCCATGGGCCAGCAGCAGGTCGGTGGAGCGCGAGAGTCCATGGATGCGCCGCTCGAAGGCCTCGACATAGCTTTCGACGCTGTCGGCACCGCGCGCCGTCTGCTTGGCCATGGCCGCAATGACCGTCATCTGGTTTTTCGAGCGATGGGCCAGCTCGCGCATGAGGAAATGTACCTCGCGCTCCGCCGTCTGCCGCAAGGCGGAGGCCTCGGCCAGGGCGCGGGAGACCTCGGCGATCTCGGCGACCGGATAGGCCTTGGCCATGACCGGATCGCCGCGGCCCAGCCGCTGCGCGTCGCGGCGCAGGCCACGCACGGAGCGGCCGACCCGCTGGGCCAGCACCACGGCCAGCCCGCCCGCCACGCCGGCAATGATGATGCCCCAGGCGGCCAGCCAGAGCAGGGAATCGCCCAGCGGGCGCTCGACCGTATCGACCGCCGCCCAGGCAATGACGCGCCAGCCGGACAGGCGGGAGCGCCATTCTGATGTGACCACCATGTCGCCGCCGAACCGCTCGCGCCGCCATTCGTCGGGCGATTGCTGCAGGGTCTGGCGCATCGGCAGCACGGTGCCGGCTTCAAGCCCGGCATCGGATGTGGCCGCTATGACAAGGTTTGCGCCATCCACCAGCGCGGCATGCCAGCCATCGGGCAATTGCCGCGACTGCAAGGCGGGGGTGAGGTTGGCGGCGTCCCGCGTCAGCGCCAGAAGGGCGGTGGTCGAATTATCAGGCACCGGCAGCAGCACGTTGAACACCCAGCGCTGCGCGGTGCGTCCATAGAACAAACCCGAGACGACCGTCGTGCCGCTGTCGAGGGCGGCCTGGGCCGTGCCCGGATCGGATGTGGGACCGAGCTGCTCGCCAAAGGGGACGCGGGTATTGAGCAGTTGATCGAGGTTGCGATCGAGGGCCAGCAAATAGGCGCCCGATCCCTCCAGCGCCACTGAAGCGCGGCGGTGAAACTGGGCCAGGTCGCTTTCACGCAGCGCCTGGCTGGTCGAAAGCACCCGCAGTGTGGTGACCATGCCCTCGATTTCGCGCTCGACCGACTGGCCGATGGCCTGCACGGTGGCATTGGTCAGTGCGCGGACGACGTCTTCCTGCGCGCGATTGTTGCGATTGAGCAGAACCAGCGAGACGACCAGCGCCGGGATGAGGATGACGAGGACAAGGGCAAACAGGTAGACGACAACCGACTGCGAGCGCGCCCAGGAGCGGCGCTCGTGCACCGGCGACGCCGGCGGACTATCGATTTTCGTCTCTGGACCGACCCCCATACCGCACTTTCCTGCGGCCCAATCCAACGCAATACCACCGGCCGCGCCCCGACCTTAACGTCGAGGCGCGGGATGGCAAGAGCGACTGCTGCTTACGCCATCAGATCAATTGCAGGCTTGTACAAATGCCACGGTCGACGGTTTCCTGGCATGGGGCCAGACCCGCCTTTCCGCCTTTCACCTAGTATTTGGCACTGGCATCGCTGGCCGGAAAGCTCTCGTCGACCGCCTCGTCCTGCATGTCCCATTCGCGCGGCTTGTCGGCATGGGATTCCTTGCCCGCCGGGCGCACCTGCACCGGAGCGTCCTTGGGGCCGGGCTTTTTGCCGTCCTTCATAGCGGCGGCTTTGTCGGTCTTTTGGGTTTGGGTCTGGGTCATTTGCAAACTCCCTTCCGCAGGGAAACCCTCGGCGCCCCCGCAAGGTTGCAGACGCCAAGAGACTGCTTTTGAGTCTGGCCGCCGCCATGATAAAGAGCCGCCATGACCGAGACGCGCGCCAATACCAAGAAGCTGTTCATCAAGACCTATGGGTGCCAGATGAACGTCTATGACAGCGACCGCATGATGGATGCGCTGGCGCCGCACGGCTATGAGACGACGCTGGATATGACCCAGGCAGACCTGGTGCTGCTCAATACCTGCCATATCCGCGAGAAGGCCTCGGAGAAGGTGTTTTCCGAGCTCGGCCGGCTCAAGGAATTGCAGAACGAGCGTCGCGCCCTGGGCGGCGACATGATGATCGGCGTCGCCGGCTGCGTGGCGCAGGCTGAGGGCGAGGAAATCGCCCGCCGCGCGCCGGTCGTGGACATGGTGTTCGGGCCACAGGCCTATCACCGGCTGCCCGACATGCTGGCGCAGGCCGAAAGCCAGCGACATCTGCATCCGAGCCTCAAGCGGGCGGTCGTCGACACCGACTTCCCCGAGGAAGACAAGTTCGAGCACCTGCCGGCAGCGCGCAAGGAAGTCACCATCAAGCGCGGCCTCACTGCCTTCCTCACTGTCCAGGAAGGCTGCGACAAGTTCTGCTCGTTCTGCGTCGTGCCCTATACGCGCGGCGCCGAAGTCAGCCGGCCGGTAGCGCAGGTGATATCAGAGGCGCGCGGGTTGGTGGAAGCCGGGGTCAAGGAAATCACCCTGCTGGGTCAGAACGTCAATGCCTATCACGGGCTCGACGCGGCGGGCCGGACCGTTGGGTTGGGCGAGCTGGCCTATCTGCTGGCCGAGATTCCGGGGCTTGAGCGGCTGCGCTATACGACCAGCCATCCGCGCGACATGGACGACGCGCTGATGGCGGCGCATCGCGATCTCGATATCCTGATGCCCTACCTGCACCTGCCGGTGCAGTCGGGTTCGGACAGCATTCTCAAGGCGATGAACCGGCGCCACACGGCGGCCGAGTACATGCAGGTCATCCAGCGCATCAAGACGGCGCGGCCCGACATGGCGCTGTCGGGCGATTTCATCGTCGGCTTCCCCGGGGAAACCGACAGGGATTTCGAAGACACGCTCAAGATCATTGCCGATGTCGGCTATGCCTCGGCCTATTCGTTCAAATACTCGACCCGCCCCGGCACGCCGGGCGCCAATCTGGGCGACCAGATCGCCGAGGAGGTCAAGAACGAACGCCTGTGGCGGCTGCAGGACCTGGTCAATGCCCAGACCACGGCGTTCCACGCGTCCTGCGTCGGCAAGACCTTGCCCGTGCTGATCGAACGCCCGGGCCGCCAGGCCGGGCAGGTGGGCGGGCGCTCGCCCTATCTCCAGGCTGTGCATCTGGAGGGGAGCACCGACCTGATCGGCTCGATCCACCAGGTGGAGATTGTGGGGACGAGTACGAACTCGCTGGTCGGGCGGCTGAAGGTCGCCGCGGCGGCCTAGGCCACGGCCTGCGCCACGATGTCTGGATGCTGGGCGATGACCCGCACATAGGCCACGGCGAAATCAGGCGCTGTGACCCGCGCCTGCTCCCAATCGCGCAGCGTACCGACGGGCACGCGGAACCGGCTGGCAAATTCGGCCTGCGACAGGCCAAGATTGGTCCGCGTCATTCGGATCAGTCGCGCACGTTGGCCGCGATCGAGAGCTTCTGCTGTGACCTCGAAATCTTCAGCGTCGGACGGATCAGCGGGCAGAACTGTATTCCCGTTCTTCATTTCTGTTGCTCCTTCGCACCGACATGAAGCGCGGCAGGTCGCCCCGCCAGACGAAAACGCCGGTGAACAGCTTGTCTTCGACCAAGCCGACCACCTTGAACCTTTCCTCGCCATCGATCTGGCGGATGGAGGGAATGATCAGGTGGTTGTCGTCCTCGAATATCCTGTCGCCAAAGGCCAGTGCGAGCTGATGCTTCTGGCGATTGATGGCGTCCTTGGCGGGATCAAACCTGTCCGACATGATTATCTTAGATACGGGATTTCCGTATAGTTGGCAAGTGAATTCGGTGGCAATGGCCATGGACCCATGGCTTGTCACCACCATGCACCGTCACAATATTGCTACAGACACGACTCGCAAATCGTCCTAGCCTCGTCCTTGTAATCGCGGCGCAGCCCGCGCCGCGCGAAAGCGTGGAGACACACCAGTTTGAGCAGGCACTTGTCACCGACCGCAGACAACGCACTCGCATCGCAACTCGAACTCGCTTTTGAAGACAATCGCCTCGCTGCCCAGCTCTATGGCGATTTCGACCAGAACCTGGCGCTGATCGAACAGCGGCTCAAGGTTTCGGCCACCCCCCGCGGCAATCACGTCCTGCTCAAAGGCGCGGCCTCTTCGGTCGACCAGTCCCGGCGTGTGCTCGAATCGCTCTATGGCAGCCTCGAAGAGGGCCGCACGATCGACATTTCCGATGTCGACGGCGTCATCCGCATGATCGAGACCGAGGACAGCCAGCTCACCCTGCCGACGCTGGAGCGCAAGGGCAAGGTGCGCATGGCCCAGATCGCCACGCGCAAATCCACCATTGTCGCCCGCACCCCGGCCCAGGACGCCTATATGCGCGCCATGGAGCGGAGCGAGCTGGTGTTCGGCATCGGCCCGGCCGGTACCGGCAAGACCTATCTGGCGGTGGCGCATGCGGCGAGCCTGCTCGAACGCGGCGATATCAACCGCATCATCCTTTCCCGTCCGGCCGTCGAAGCGGGCGAGCGCCTGGGGTTCCTCCCCGGCGACATGAAGGAGAAGGTCGATCCCTATCTGCGTCCGCTCTATGACGCCCTTTACGACATGATGAAGCCCGAAAATGTCGAGCGCTGCCTCACATCGGGGATCATCGAAGTGGCGCCGCTCGCCTTCATGCGCGGCCGGACCCTCGCCAATGCCGTGGTCATCCTCGACGAAGCGCAGAACACCACATCGATGCAGATGAAGATGTTCCTGACCCGCCTGGGCGAGAACTCCAAGATGATCGTCACCGGCGATCCGACCCAGGTCGACCTGCCGCGCGGCGAGAAATCGGGCCTGGTGGAGGCGGTGAACCTGCTCGACGGCGTCGAGGGCGTGCATATGTCCCGCTTCAACGACAAGGATGTGGTCCGCCATGCCCTGGTCGGCCGCATTGTGCGGGCCTATGAAGCCGATACGGCCAGGAAGCTTGCCGAAAAGGACCGGGACACCGAAGGGCTGGCCCGGACATTGGGTGCGGCGCCGCGGGCGTAGCAGCGCCAATGCGCATCACACACGCGATGTCACCCCGGCCTTGCGCCGGGGCCCATCCCTAGACCGCGCCGCAGCCGACAGGTGAATCGTCCGATCACCTCGGGATGGATCCCGGCGCAAGGCCGGGATGACACGGTGCTTGGGGTGGTATAGTGCCAACACATGAGCAAAATGCCCGCCACTCCGCCCCTCGACATAGCCGTCATCATCAATGATGAGGCCTGGCCCGACAATCTCGAGGCGCGGGCCGAAGAGGCGGTTCTTGCCGCACTCAAGCTCGCCAAGCCGAAAATCAAGGGCGCGGCGGAGCTGTCGATCCTGCTGACCAATGACGAGGAGCAGCACGAGCTCAACAAGCAGTGGCGCGGCAAGGACAGCTCGACCAACGTGCTGAGCTTCCCGCAGATCGAGCCGTTCGGACCGATCGTGGGCATCCTGGGCGACATCACGCTGGCACGGGAAACCCTGATCCGCGAAGCCGAGGAACAGGGCGTTACATTCGAGGCGCATTTCACCCATCTCGTGGTGCATGGATTTCTGCATATTTTAGGCTATGATCATCTCGATGACGCCGAGGCCCTTCAAATGGAGGGCCTGGAAACCAAGATATTGGCGACATTGGGGGTAGAAGACCCCTATGCCGATTGAGGCCGGAACCCCTATAGTCCGCGCGTCATTCCCGTTTCGAGGACAGATAAGCCGCGCCTTTGGCGGCGAGAGACCATGAACGATAGCGATAGTCTGGGCCCGCAGGCGCCCACCAATCCCGAGCCTCCTTCTAGTCCCGCCTCCGTGCCCGCACGGGGGCCATCAATCTGGAACCGCATCAAGGCCATGCTGGCGCGCGGCACGGTTTCGCTGCGCGACGATCTGCAGGTGGCGCTCGACGAGCAGGGCAGCGCGGAAACCGCCGACTTCTCCGAAAGCGAACGCACGATCCTGCAGAACGTGCTCAAGCTCTCCAACGTGTCGGTTGCCGACGTGATGGTGGAACGGTCAGACATCCAGTCCATCGAAGCCGATGTGAACCTGGGCACGCTGATTGCCAAGTTCCGCCAGGTGCGCCATTCGCGCCTGCCCGTCTATGACGATAATCTGGACAACATACTGGGCTTCATCCACGTCAAGGATGCGCTGTCCAAGATCACCGATCCGGTGACCGACCCGGCCAAGGATGTGCCGGTCAAGCTGGTCTCGACGGTGCTCAAACAGAAGATCATCCGGCTCGATTTGATGCGCGACGCCATGTTCGTGCCCACCTTCATGCCGGTTGGCGACCTGCTGCAATCCATGCGCGCCTCGCGCGTGCATATGGCCATCGTGATCGACGAATATGGCGGCACCGACGGGCTCGTTACCATCGAGGACCTGCTCGAAGCCGTGGTCGGCGAGATCGAGGACGAGCATGACGAGCTGGCGGCGTCGCTGATCCGCAAGGTGGGCGTCGATACTTATATCGCCGATGCCCGCGCCGAGCTCCGCGACGTGCGCAGCCTCATCGGCCCCGATTTCGACCCGGGCGACTATGCCGAGGACGTCGAAACCATTGGCGGACTGGTCTTCGACCTGGCCGGCCACGTTCCCAAGCGCGGCGAGCGGGTAACCCGGCTCGACGGCTTCGAATTCGAGATCCTGGCGGCCGACAGCCGCCGCATCAAGCGCCTGCGCATCCGTCGCAAGCGTGAAGAGCAGGGCGAGCCACTGGCCATCACCGACCAGCGGACGCCGGCGGAAAAGGCGGCGGCGGAGTAGCCTAGGGGATACCCCTTAGAAAACAAAAGGCCCGGTGATCACTCACCGGGCCTTTGGCTTGCTGCTAGACTGAAATCACCGGTCATTCGGGCTCAGCCCCCATGGCTTTGCTCGCCAAAATCGCTCCACTGGAGCGATTTTGTCTATGGCCGCTCTCAAACCTGCTGGACCTGCTCGACACCCGGCACGAAATGGCGGAGCAGGTTTTCGATGCCGCTCTTGAGCGTGGCGGTCGAGGAGGGGCAACCCGAACATGCACCCTGCATGTGGAGGAAGACCGTGCCTTCCTTGAAGCCCTTGAAGGTGATGTCGCCGCCGTCCATGGCCACGGCCGGACGCACGCGGGTGGCCAGCAGTTCCTTGATCACCTCGACGGTCTCGCTGTCTTCTTCCTCGAAGAACTCATCGACCTCGTCGGCATTGGCGACATCCACGCCGCCTTCGACGATGACGGGCTTGCCCGACAGGAAATGGTCCATGATGACGCCGAGAATGGCCGGCTTGATATGGGCCCAGTTGGTGTCGTCCTTGGTCACCGAGATGAAATCGGAGCCGAGGAACACGCCGGTCACGCCCGAAATCGAGAACAGGCCCTGCGCCAGAGGCGAATTGACCGAGGCCTCGACGCTGCGGAAATCGCGCGGCTCGCCAACCAGCACATCGCGCCCCGGCAGGAACTTGAGGGTCGCGGGATTGGGCGTGGCTTCGGTCTGGATGAACATCGGGGCGCCTGCGGTTTGCGATTAGAACGCTTCTAAAATAGACTTTTGCAGTCAGGATGCAAGGACGATAATCGCGAACCAGCTTTGCAGTCGATACCCTCCCCCTCGCGGGGAGGGATCAAGGGTGGGGGGCGGCTGGCCCGGATATCGGGGCTCTCAACACACCCTCCCAACTCCCCCGTCGAGGGGGAGGGGCCGATCCAATTTGCGGCGCGCCTGGGCCACTCGGCCATAGGCCTCATGGCCTGCTTCGCCAAAATCGCGCCACTGGCGCGATTTTGCCTGCGGCACGCTCAGCAGATGGCGATAATCTCTTCGTCGCTCATCCGGCCGGGGACGATGGTGAGCGGAATGGGCAATGCATTGGCGCGACTGGCGAAATGCAGCACCAGCGGGCCGGGGCCTTCGCCGGAAATCGAGGCCGCCAGCACCAGGATGGCGATGTCGCGGTCCTCGTCAATGACGCGCTCGATTTCCTCCGATGCCTCGCCCTCGCGGATCACCGACTCCACCTTGACCTCGCCGATATCGCGCAGGCGGGCCAGACGGGTATCGAGATTGCGTTCGGCCTCTTCCACCGCTTCGGCGCGCAGCACGTCTTCGACGCCCAGGCCGATGAATTCGGGCTTCTGCACCACGCTCATCAGCACCACCGTGCCGCCGGTGCGCTTCACCCGATAGGCCGCGAAGGTCAGTGCCCGCTCGCATTCGGGGGTCTCGTCGATGACGACGAGGAATTTGCGCTTGTATTCGGTCTGAGAAACCACGGCCGCCCCCTGGTTGCGTTAGCGGATGAAGCCGACAATGTTGCGGATATCGGCCATGATAGGCTGGGCAATGGTCCGCGCCCGCTCGGCGCCGCCGCGCAGGATGGCATCCATCTCGCCGCGATCGGCGACGAGCCGCTTCATCTCGTCGGCAATGGGCGACAGCACGGCGACGGCGAGGTCGCCGAGGGCCGGCTTGAACTTGCCCCAGCCCTGGCCACCGAATTCGCCCAGCACGTCGTCGACCGAGCGGTTGGAGAGCGCCGCATAGATGCCGACGAGGTTTTCTGCCTCGAGGCGCCCGCTGAGGCCCGCCGCTTCGCTGGGCAGCGCATCGGCATCGGTGGTGGCGCGCTTGATCTTTTTGGCGATCATGTCGGCATCATCCATCATGTAGATGGTCGACATGTCCGAGGCGTCGGACTTGCTCATCTTCTTACTGCCATCCTTGAGCGACTTGACCCGCATCGCCGGCCCGGTGGCCAGCGTCTCGGTGATGGGGAAGAAGTCGCCCTTATGGCCCTCGGCCTTGATCTGCTTTTTGAAGTCGTGATTGAACTTCTTGGCGATATCGCGCGTCAGCTCGAGATGCTGCTTCTGGTCCTCACCGACGGGCACGCCGGTGGCTTTGTAGAGCAGGATATCGGCGGCCATCAGCGAGGGATAGGCGAAGAGACCTAGCGAGACATTCTCGCTGTTCTCGCCGGCCTTGTCCTTGAACTGGGTCATCCGCTCCATCCAGCCCATGCGGGCGACGCAGTTGAAGATCCAGCTCAGCTCGGCATGTTCCATGACCTGCGACTGGTTGAAAATGATCGAGCGCTTGGGATCGACGCCGGCCGCGATATAGGCCGCGGCAATCTCATAGGTCCAGCGCTTGAGGTCTTCGGGCTCCTGCCACACCGTGATCGCATGCATGTCGACGACGCAATAGATCGTCTCATGCGTATCCTGCAGCGGCACGAAGCGCCTTATAGCGCCCAGATAATTGCCCAGATGCAGATCGCCCGAAGGCTTGATGCCGGAGAAGACGCGGGGAGTGAAGGTCATGGATGGGCCTGTAGAACAATATGGGGAACACTTATCGCTGTTCATCCGCGGTGTCATCCCGGCGCCCTTTTTCTTCTCCCCATCGGGGAGAAGGTGGCGCGTGGCGCCGGATGCGGGGTGTTCTGGCTAAACCAGGGTGCCGAGGTGGCCGGAAACTCCCCCTCACCGACTCGGCAGCGCCGAGCCAACTCTCCCTGACTGGGAGAGGAAAGCGGTGCTAGCCCCGCCGCCGCAGCCGCCGGAACAGCAGGCCCAGTTTCTGGGCTCCCGAGACATGCACCAGCGTGAAATAGGTGACCATGCCGAAGCCGACGAGCACGGCGAGCAGGCCCGCCTGCTGCCAGAGGGGCGCGCCGGCGGCAAAATAGGGGGCGCCGCGCTGTGCCAACAGGTAAAGCGCGCCACCCATGACCAGGCTGACCAGCGTGATCAGCCCGTGCTTGATCCATTCACCGCCGCTCAGCACAAAATGCCCGCGCCGCGCCAGGAAAACCGCCAGGAGGGCGGCGTTGAGCCAGGCCGATGCCGAGGTAGCAATGGCGATGCCAACATGAATGAAGCTGGGAAAGAGCAGCAGCGACAGCACGATATTGGCCAGCACCGAGATGCCGGCAAAGATGGTGGGCGTCACTGTATCCTCGCGGGCAAAATAGCCCGGCTGCAGCACACGGATCAGCACATAGGCGGGCAGGCCGGTCGAAAAGGCAATCAGCGCCTGCGCCGTCTGCACCGTGGCGACCCCGTCAAAGGCGCCGCGCTCGAACAGCACGCGCACGATGGGTTCGGCCAGGGCGATCAGCGCCGTGGCCGCGGGCATGGACAGCAGCATTGAGGCGAGCAGCGACTGGTCCTGCGTTTGTCGCGCTTCCGCCTCGCGGCCGCCCTTCAAATGCCGGCTGAGTTCGGGCAGCAGCACCGTGCCGATGGCGATGCCGATAATGCCGAGCGGCAGCTGATAGAGCCGGTCGGCATAGTTGAGGATGGAAATGGCATTGTCGGCGCCCGAGGCGATGATGGTGCCCACGAAGATGTTGATCTGGGTAATGCCGCCGGTGAGGATGGCCGGGATGGCCAGCACCCAGAAGCGGCGCACTTCCGGATCGAGCCGGGGCAGGCGGAATTCGGGCACGAAATCGGCGCGGCTGATGGCCGACCAGACCAGCCAGAGCTGGGCGACGCCCCCCGCCATGGTGGCCACGCCCACCCAGACGGCCGAACCGGCCGGGTCCTGCACCCAGAATGTCACCAGCGGGATCATCGCGGCAATATTGACGATGTTGAGGATGACTGGGGCAAAGGCAGCCGCGAAGAAACGGCCCAGGGAATTGAGGATGGCCCCATAGGCCGCCATCAGCGACATGCAGCCAAGATAGGGGAACATGATGCGCGTCAGCAGCACCGTGAGATCGAACTTTTCCTTGTCGTCGACGAAGCCGGGGACGAAGGCGATCATCAGCTGCGGCATGAAGAGTTCGGCGAGGATGGTGACCACGACCAGCGCTGCCAGCAGCCAGGCCATGATGCGCGAGGCCAGATCCAGCGCCGCGTCCGGCCCGGTGCGTTCGAGCGCGCCCGAGAACATGGGCACGAAAGCGGTATTGAAGGCACCCTCGGCGAACAGGCGCCGGAACAGGTTGGGGAAGCGGAAGGCGGCAAAGAAGGCGTCGGCCGCCGGCCCGGTGCCCAACACCGCCGCCATCAGCGCATCACGGGCAAAGCCGGCAATGCGCGAGACCAGCGTCAGCCCGCCCACGGAGAGGAAATTGCGATAAAGGCTCATGGGGCCTCTTCACCTCTCCCTTTGGGGGAGAGGTCGGCCCGTAGGGCCGGGTGAGGGGGC
>CBFGMY010000104.1:0-14498 GCA_965650055.1 uncultured Devosia sp. | reverse complement strand
CATGTACCTGGCCGGCGCGATCATCCTGCTGCTGAGCGTGCTCACCGTCATCGGCACGCTGATCTCGGACATCCTGTTGGCGCTGATCGATCCGCGCATCCGCTACGGGAGCAAATAGATGGCTGTGGATACGATGAGCACACCGACAATGGTTTCCGCCGCACCCGCCAAGCGCAGCCGCGAGAGCCAGTTTGGCCTGATGTGGCGGCGGTTCAAGCGGCACCGGCTGGCACTGGTGAGCCTGTGGATCGTCGGGCTGTTTTACCTGGTGGCGCTGCTGGCCGAGTTCATCGCGCCGGTCGACCCGTCCGACTACAGCGCGCGCTATACCTATGCGCCGCCGCAGGGCCTGCATTTCCTGGCGCAGAACGAGGATGGCGGCTGGGAATTCGCCCCCTTCGTTTATGGCTACAAGACCGAGATCGACCCGGTGGCGCTGCGGCGGACCTTCGTGATCGACGAGACGGTGCGGCTGCCGGTGTCGTTCTTCGCCGAAAGCGAGCCCTATATGCTGGCCGGGATCATTCCGATGTCGGTCAAGCTTGTCGGCGTCGAAAATCCGCGCGATCCGTTCTACATCCTGGGCGCTGATCGGCTGGGCCGAGACCTCCTGAGCCGGCTGATCCACGGCACGCGGATTTCGCTTTCCATTGGCCTCGCCGGTGTGACGCTGAGCCTGTTCTTCGGCATCATCATCGGCGGCTTTGCCGGCTATTATGGGGGCTGGTTCGACACGGCGGTGATGCGCGTGGTCGAGTTCATCCGCTCGATGCCGACCATTCCGCTCTGGCTGGGGCTGGCGGCCGCCATGCCCAAGGACTGGAGCGCGCTGCAGACCTATTTCGCCATCACGCTGATCCTGTCGCTGATCGGCTGGACCGAGCTGGCGCGCGTGGTGCGGGGGCGGTTCCTGAGCCTGCGGACCGAGGATTTCGTGACGGCGGCGCAACTCGATGGGGCCAGCGACTGGCGCATCATCACCCGCCACATGGTGCCCAGCTTCATGAGCCACATCATCGCGGCGGCGACGCTGGCCATTCCGAGCATGATCCTGGCGGAAACGGCATTGAGCTTCCTGGGGCTCGGACTGCAGGCGCCGATCGTCAGCTGGGGCACGCTGCTGCAGGACGCGCAGAATATCCGCACGCTGGCCACCGCGCCCTGGCTGCTGCTGCCGGGCATCTGCGTGGTGGTGATCATTTTGTCGATGAACTTCTTCGGCGATGGGCTGCGCGATGCGGCTGATCCCCATGGGCGGTAGTTCGATGTTTGGAGGTCCTGCCATGACCAATCCCATCCTGACCATCAAGGACATGTCGATCGTGTTCTCGTCGCCCGACGAGGCCGATATCGAGGCGGTGCGGCAGGTGGATCTCACTCTGACGCCGGGCAAGACGCTGGCGCTGGTGGGCGAGAGCGGCTGCGGCAAGTCGGTGACGGCGCGGGCGGTGCTGCGGCTATTGGACCGCAATGCCAACATTCCGCGCGGCTCGATCCTGTTCCAGCCCGGGGGCGAGGCGGCGACCGATATTGCCAGGCTCAAGCAGGACAGCCTGCCGCTGCGGGCCATCCGCGGCAACCAGATCGCGATGATCTTCCAGGAGCCGATGAGCTCGCTGTCGCCGGTGCATACGATCGGCGACCAGATCGACGAGATGATGATCCTGCATGAGGGGCTCAAGCCCAAGCAGGCGCGCGAGCGCACCGTGGCCCTGCTCGACCAGGTGGGTATTCCGGGCGCGCGGCAGCGGGCAGATGCCTATCCGTTCGAGCTGAGCGGCGGATTGCGGCAGCGGGCGATGATCGCCATGGCGCTGGCCTGTACGCCGCAATTGCTGATCGCCGACGAGCCGACAACGGCGCTCGATGTGACGACGCAGGCGCAGATCCTCGACCTGCTGAGGCAGCTGCAGGCCGATTTCGGCATGGCGATGCTGTTCATCACCCATGACCTGGGCGTGGTGGCCGAAATCGCCGACGAGGTGGCGGTGATGTATCTGGGCGATGTGGTGGAGCAGGGGAGCGTCTATGACGTGTTCGCCCGCCCCAGCCACCCCTATACGCAGGCGCTGATGAGCTCGATTCCCAAGATGGCGCGCAAGGCGGACCGGGTGCGGCTGTCGCCGATCAAGGGCACGGTGCCGGCGCCCAAGGATCGACCGGCGGGATGTGCCTTCACCAGCCGCTGCCCCCATGCGTTCGAGCCCTGCGCGACGGTGCGGCCGGAACGGACGGATGTCGGCAATGGCCATCATGCGCGCTGTCACCTGCTGACGCGGCAATCTGTGGAGGCCGTGGCATGAGCAGGCTCCTGACCGTCGAGAACTTGTCCAAGCATTATACCCTCGGCAGCGGCTGGTTCGGGCCGGAGCGGCGGCTCGAGGCGCTGACCGATATCAGCCTCACCGTCGAGGCCGGCGAGACGCTGGCCATCGTGGGCGAAAGCGGCTGCGGCAAGACCACTTTGGGCCGCTGCATCATCAAGGCGCAGCCGGTGAGCGAGGGGAAGGTCGTCTATCACCCCAAGGGTGGCGGCGATGTCGAACTGACGGCGCTGAGCAAGCGGAAGATCAAGCCGTGGCGGCAGGATATCCGCATGATCTTCCAGGACCCGATGAGTTCGCTGAACCCCAATATGCGGGTGTTCGACATCGTCGCCGAGCCGCTGCGCATCCACAAGATCTGCAAGGGCCGCGAGCTGGAAGAGCGGGTGATCTCGACGCTGGAAAAGGTCGGCATTCCGGCAGAGGCGGTGGGACGGTATCCGCATGCCTTTTCGGGTGGGCAGCGGCAGCGCATCGGTATTGCCCGGGCGCTGGTGCTCGACCCCAAGCTGGTGATTGCCGACGAGGCGGTGTCGGCGCTTGATGTCTCGATCCAGGCGCAGGTGCTGAACCTGCTCGAAGACCTCAAGGCCGAGTTCGGGCTGACCTATATTTTCATCAGCCACGACCTGGGCGTGGTCAACTACATCGCCGACCGGGTGGTGGTGATGTATCTGGGCCATGTGGTGGAGAATGCACCCACCGAAATGCTGTTCGAGCGGCCACGCCACCCCTACACCGAGCTGCTGCTCGAAGCGCTGCCGATCGCCGATCCGCTGCGCCGCAAGGGGCGCAAGACCGAGCTGCGGGGCGAAATCCCCTATCTCGGCAATCGGCCCGTCGGCTGCCCGTTTCATACCCGCTGCCGATATGCCCAGGACATCTGCCGCAGCCAGAAGCCCGCCTTGCGTCGCGTCAACGGGACCGCGCAGGAGGCGGCCTGCCACTTTGCCGAACAACTCGATCTGAAGGGCGCCTACGAAGACGCGCCTGCAAAGGAATTTGCCTGAAATGACCTATGATCCCGTGACGGCCAATCCGCTGCATGGCAATCCGCTCAGGACCCGCGCCGACGTGGAGAAGGCGCTGCATGACCTGTTCAACCCGCTGCTGCCGTTCTTCTCGGAAGGCGGTGCGCGGGTGCGGCTCGACGGCGCAGCGGCGCATTTTGACCGCGCCGCGGCTGATCTGGAAGGCTTTGCCCGGCCGCTCTGGGGGCTGACGCCGCTGGCGGCCGGCGGCGGAGCGTTTGATCACTGGGCGCTGTATCGACAGGGGCTGGCCAATGGCACGGACCCCGAGCATCCCGAATATTGGGGCCAGGTCAATTCGACCGACCAGCGCATGGTGGAGCTGGCGGCCATCGGTTTCACCATGCGGCTGCTGCCGCATCTGGTGTGGGAGCCGCTGAGCGAGAAAGCCAAAGGAAATCTTGCGGCCTATCTCAAGCATGCTCGCAAGCATGACTATGCCGACAATAACTGGAAATTCTTCCGCATCCTGGTCGATCTCGGCCTCGAGGAATGCGGGGTCGAGTTCGACCGGTCGCTGACGGAAAAGTATCTCGAGGAGCTCGACGGGTTCTACCTCGGCGATGGCTGGTATCGGGACGGCAATATAAGGCGGATCGACCACTACATTCCCTTCGCCATGCATTTCTATGGGCTGATCTATGCCAAGCTGGCGCGCGGCGACGCGAAGCGGGTCGCGGCCTACAAGGAGCGGGCGGCGCTGTTCGCCAAAGATGTCAGGCACTGGTTCGACGAGGAGGGCGGCACGCTGGCCTTCGGGCGGAGCCTGACCTATCGCTTCGCCTGTGGCGGCTTCTGGGGCGCGCTGGCCTTTGCCGATCTCGAGGCGTTGCCCTGGGGCGAGATCAAGGGCCAGTTCATGCGGCACCTGCGCTGGTGGGCGGACAAGCCCATAGCCAATCGCGACGGCGTGCTTTCGATTGGCTACGGCTATCCGAACCTCTTTATGTCGGAGAGCTACAATTCGGCGGGGTCGCCCTATTGGGCCCTCAAGGCCTTCCTGCCGCTGGCGCTGCCCGACGACCACCCGTTCTGGACCGCCGAGGAAACCCCTGCGGTCATGAGCGAGGAGCCGGTGCCGCTCAAGCATCCGGGCATGGTGATGATGCATACTGACGGCAATGTGGTGGCTCTTTCGAGCGGCCAGCAGAATTGGCAGATGCGGCATGGCACGGAGAAATACGCCAAGTTCGTCTATGCCAGCCGCTACGGCTTTTCGGTCGAAGCCGATGAGCGGGCCTATAATATGGGCGCCTTCGACGGGGCGCTGGCCTTTTCCGACGACGGCCGGCATTACCGCGTGCGCGAGACCAACGAGGTCGCCCAGATCGCCGGGAACACGCTGTTTGCGCGCTGGAAGCCATGGAGCGATATCGCGGTCGAGACCTGGCTGATCCCGGCCAATCCCTGGCACATCAGGGTGCACCGGATCACGACGCCACGGGCGTTGCATGCGACCGAAGGCGGCTTTGCCATCGGCCGGGCCGACCTCAATGCCGATACCTATATCGACGAAGCCGGACGCGCGGTGGCCAAGAGCAAGACCGATGTCAGCGCCATCATCGATCTGGGCGGCATGCGCGACGGACGGGCGCATCGGGCCTACCCCAATACCAACCTCATTGTCGCCAAGACCATCGTGCCGCAGTTGCGCGGCGAGATTCCCGCGGGGACGACGGTGCTGGTGACCGCGGCGCTGGCGCTGCCAGCGGGGCCGGGGGCCGAGACGGCCCTGGGGCGGGTGCCGCAGGCGCCTGACATTGCTGATCTGGAAGCCTTGTTTGCCCGCGAGGGCGTGGATGTCAGTGCTATCCTGGTGCCGGAGCGGTTCTGATGCGGCCCAAACTCGCCTTCGCCATGGCGGCGGACAAGACCAGGCACGTGTTCGGCGCGGAAGCCCTGGCACGGCTGGCGCGCAGTTGCGACATCGTGCAAACCGAGCCGCTGGAGGAACTGTCGAGCCCGGCGGCCCGCGCCGTGCTCGGGCAGATCGATATCCTGGTGACCGGCTGGGGCTGCCCGGTGGTGACGGCGCAGGTGGTGCAGGCAGCGCCCAGGCTCAAGCTCATTGCCCATTCGGCCGGCACGGTGAAGTTCACGCTGGATCCGGCCGTCTATGCGGCCGGAATTCGGGTGACGCACGCGGCCGACGCCAATGCCGTGCCGGTGGCCGAGTTCACGCTGGCGGCGATCATCTTCGCCAACAAGCGGGTGTTCGAATTGCGCGACCGCTACCGGGCCGATCCGGGCCGGCGCAGCAGTTACGCCTTGATGGATGAACCCATCGGCAACTATCACCGCGCGATCGGCCTGGTGGGTGCGTCGCGCATCGGCCGCAAGGTGGCGCGCATGCTTGCGGGGTTCGACTTCACCGTGCTGATCAGCGACCCCTTCGTGAAGCCCGGTGACCCGGTGCTGGATGGCGCTGAACTGGTCGATCTGGATACACTGATGGCCCGCTCGGATGTGGTGTCGATTCATGCGCCGGCGCTGCCGACGACGCGGGCCATGATCGGCGCCAAACAGCTCAAGCTGATGCGGGACGGGACGGCCTTCATCAACACCGCGCGCGGGGCGCTGGTCGACGAAGCGGCCCTGGTGGCCGAGTTGCAGACCGGGCGCATCCACGCGGTCATCGACGTAACCGATCCCGAAATTCCGGCGCTCGGCTCGCCGCTCTATACTTTGCCCAACGTGTTCCTGACGCCGCATGTGGCGGGGGCGGTGGGCACGGAGCGGTTGCGGCTGGGCGAGATGGCAATCGCCGAGATCGAGCGGTTCGTGGCGGGAGAGAGCATGGAGTTCGAGATCGAACCGGCATTGCTGGAGCGGTTGGCTTAGGGTCGCACACGCGATGTCACCCTCCCCCTTGCGGGGAGGGTAGTGCAGCAAGGCCGAAGGCCGTAGCGAAACTAGGGTGGGGGTGCGAGAGCCCGGATATCGTGGCTCTCATCCCCCCTTCCGAGCGACGCTAGGCGCTGAAGCGCCAAGCTTTGCTTGCCCTCCCCGCGAGGGGGAGGGTGGGCGCGGTGGATGGGAAAGACGACGTGGACAGCTATCAGACGCCAGAGCAGATCGAACACCAGGCCCGCCTCCAGTTTCTGACCTGGGATCGGACGCCTGCCGATATCGAGGCGCCCGAGCATCGGGCGCGGCAGGCGCGTTTGGTCGAGGTGGCGGGGGCGCGTTTTCATCCGACGGCCTATGTGGCGGCGGAGGCGGCGATCTTTACCACGCATCTGGCATTGGGCGAGGCGAGCTGGATTGCCGGGCATGCGCTGGTGCGGGGCGATGTGGAGTTCGGCGCCCATTGCACGGTCAATCCCTATGCGATGATTTCGGGCAAGGTGCGCTGTGGGGACGGGGTGCGTATTGCCAGCCACGTGTCGATCGTGGGGTTCAACCACGGCTTCGACGACCCGGATGTGCCCATCCACAAGCAGAAGCACGAGACGCTGGGCATCACCATCGAAGACGATGTGTGGATCGGCGCCAATGCGGTGGTGCTGGATGGGGTGACTGTCGGCAAAGGCGCGGTGATTGCCGCCGGCGCCGTGGTCAGCCGGGATGTGCCCGAAATGGCCATTGTCGGCGGTGTGCCGGCAAGGATCGTGCGGTATCGTGGGCAATCGGCAAAGGGAGATGCGGTGAGCGCGCTGGGACGACTGGGCAGCGCGGCGGCGGCACAGTGGCCGGAGGTGTTGGCGCGGCATGTCGAGGGCGGCGAATACGTGTCGCGCGAGGCGGATGGCACGGTTCGCCGGAGCGCGCGACACCGCAACGATGCGATCGAAATCGCCGCGGGGTTTGGTGCGCTGCCGGAGGGGCTGGATGCGGCCGCTGTTCTGGCAGAACTGCAGGCATTGCAGGATCCGGTCAGCGGGCTGTTCCCCGATCCGCACCGACCCTTGGCGCCCGGTGTGGCAATGCGCGATGATGGGCTGGCGCTCTACAATGTGCTTTCGGTGGGCTATGCCATCGAGGTGCTGGGTGGACGGCCGCTGCATAGGGTGGCGGCGGTCGAGCTTGGTGCCAGCGCGCTATGCGAGTGGCTCGAAGGACTGACCTGGCGCGAGCGGGCCTGGGGCGCGGGGGCGGCGGTGGACGCCATCGGCACGGCGCTCTATTTCAATGCGCGGTACTTCTCGACCGGGCGGGCGCGCGAGACGCTGTTCGGCTGGCTGGCGATGAGGCAGGACCGGGCCACCGGGCTCTGGGGGTCGATGACTGTCGATGAGGGGTTGCTGCAGCCGGTCAACGGCTTTTACCGGCTGACGCGCGGCACCTATGCGCAATTCGGGCTGCCAGTGCCGAACCCTGAGCGGGCCATCGACTCGGTGCTGCTGAACTATCGCAATTATGGCGGCTTTTCCGGGCGGACCTACACGGCCTGCAACCTGCTCGATACGGTGCATCCATTGCTGTTGTGCCTGCGCCAGACCGACTATCGGCGGGCAGAGGCCGAGGCGATTGCGCGGGCGGTGATCGGGCGCGCCTGGGAGCGCTGGGTGCCGGGGCAGGGCTTTGCCTTTGCCGATGGGCAGGAACCAAGCTTGCAAGGCACCGAGATGTGGTTATCGGTGGTGCATCTGGCGGCGGACCTGCTCGGCGTTGCCGGGGAGTTCGTCTTCGCGCCCAAGGGCGTACACCGGACGCGGGCAGTGGGGTTGGGGCTATGAAGAAAGCGCTCGTTGTCTGGGGCGGGATGGAACTGCATACGCCGGAGCGGAGCGCGCATGTGGTGCGCGAGCTGCTGGAGGCCGAGGGCTTTGGCGTTGCCGTGACCAATGATTATGACGCGCTGGGCGCCGAGGATGTAGGCGACAACGACCTGGTGGTGCCTGTGATCACCGATGGCGTGGCGCCTGCCGGCATCGGCAACCTGGTGAATGCCGTGCGCGCCGGGACGGGGTTGGCCGGGTTCCATATGGGGCTGGCGACGACGTTTCGTGCCAGCGTGCCGTTTCGCTATATGGCCGGGGTGTACTGGGTGCAGCATCCGGGGAACATCATCAGCTATCGGGTGGATGTTGCCGAGAGCGAGCTGCTGGCCGGGATCGAGAGCTTCGAGCATACCAGCGAGCAATATTACCTGAACTACGACCCCGCCGTGGATGTGCTGGCGACGACGGTGTTTTCCGGCGAGTTCCACCCCTGGCGGAAGGACGTGGTGATGCCGGTGGTGTTCACGACCATGCATGACCGGGGGCGGGTATTTTACTCGTCGCTTGGGCATACCGCGGATGAGCTGGTCGGGCCGGTGCGCGAGATCTTGCGGCGTGGGCTGGTCTGGGCAGCAAGAGAGTCTTAAGCGGATACCCTTCCTTACTGCTGCTGCGCGGCTTCCGCTTGCCGCCTCAGCACCTCGGACTCCGGCAGTGCATTGGCATAGTGCAGTTCTCTGTTGGCGCGAGCCCAGAAGGCGGGGTGGACCTTGTCGAGCAGGGCCGGGTCGGTCGGGGTGAGCGACAGGGGCGCGGCAGTCGCTGCGTCGAGGTAGAGCACGACGTTCTGCCGGTACCAGGCGGGTATGGCGTCGTCGTTCCAGATGGCGGGGCGGATCACGTCATAGGCCAGGTAGCCATGGGCCGCGAAGCGCTCGGCCCACCAGCTGTGCCACTGCTCGTTGAGGTGGCCGACGCCGCCCTGGCCGGGAATGGCGGCGCTGAACAGGATGGCGGGCGCCAAAGCCACGAGATCGGCAACGAAGCTGTCGGCGCGGGCGGGCGTCAGGTGCTCGCCCACTTCGAGCGAGAGGGCCAGATCGACCCGCGGGCCGCTCACCGGCCGTTCGAGATCCTGCGGGGCAAAATCGATCCTGGCATCGTCGAGCATGGCCGGGGTGACCCAATCGCCCTCGATGCCGAAGGCCGAGGTGGCGCCTGCCTCCAGGGCGGCGGCCAGCCAGGTGCCTGTGCCGCAGCCGATATCGGCGACGCTGCGACGGGACAGGGCCGGGGGCAGGGCGGCGAGGATGCGGCGGGCCGCATGGGCGGTGTGGGCACGGCGGTGCTGGTAGAAATCGGCGGGGTAGAGCGAGGCGGTCATGGCAGGGCTCGAAGGGTAGGCGGCGAGTCTATGCGGGGGCGCCTGGTGTGACCAGCATAGTTTGCGTTCGAGCCGGAACCACAGCGGCGGGAAGCCGTTCTTGGGGCAGCGTCTTACCCATCACCGGAGACAGAACAATGGCTAGCGAAAAGACCCTCGACGACCTGTTCCTTGATACGCTCAAGGACATCTATTACGCTGAAAAGCAGGTCGTTAAGACCCTGCCCAAGATGGCCAAGGCTGCGCAGTCAGAAGAGCTCCGCGCCGGCTTCGAGCAGCATGCGGCGGAATCGGAAGGCCATGTGGAACGGCTGGAGCAGATTTTCGAACTGTTGGGCAAGCCGGCCCGTGGCAAGACTTGCGACGCCATCCTCGGGATCATCGAGGAAGGCAAGTCGATCATGGACGAATTCAAGGGCACCGTGGCGCTCGATGCCGGCCTGGTCTCGGCCGCGCAGGCGGTGGAGCACTATGAAATCGCCCGCTATGGCACGCTCAAGACCTGGGCGACCCAGCTGGGTCTGAAGGATGTCGTGGCGTTGCTCGATGCCACGCTGCAAGAAGAGGTGGCCACCGACAAGAAGCTCAGCCAGCTGGCCACGTCCAACGTGAACCAGAAGGCGGCCTAGTTCCGATGGGCGCGGGGGCCGCCCCGCGCCCGACCTCGAAAGCGCCGCCATGCGGAAGAATACTCAGGTGGCCGACCGCATTCGGCACACAGCCTATTTCCTGTGGGAGCAGGATGGCCGTCCGGACGGGCGGGCCTTCCACTACTGGGTCATGGCCAAAGAGATGCTGCTGCGCGAGCTGGCCTATGACAAATGGCTGGCCGAGGGCACGCCGGTCGACCGCGCCGAGGAAATCTGGATTGCGGCCGCCAATGAGATCGAGAAATGACAACGGGCCCCGCGGGGCCCGTTGTCATGTGCCGATTGGGAATCGTGCCGGCGGAGCGCCTTGGCCCTGCGAGCGTAGCTCTCCGGGCCTGATCACCTAAAATCTCCCCACCGGGGAGATTTTGCCGCCGTAGGCGGCCGGTGATCAGTCCTTCGCGCGCTCCACATACGAATTGTCTTCGGTGAGGATGACGATGCGGGTGCCGACGCCGATATGGGGCGGGACCATGACCTTGAGGCCATTGTTGAGCACGGCGGGCTTATAGGACGAGGAGGCCGTCTGGCCCTTCACGACCGGCTCCGTCTCGACGATCTCGAAGCTGAGGCGCTGCGGCAGTTCCATGGCAATGGCGTTGCCTTCGAAGGTCTTGAGATAGACCTTCATGCCATCGACCAGGTAGGCCTTCTGGTCACCGATGATGTCATCCGAGACCGTGATCTGCTCGTAGCTGACCGGCTCCATGAAGTGGTGGCCTTCGCCATCGGAATAGAGGTAGTCGTATTCGCGCTCGTCGACATCGGCCTTTTCGACCATTTCGACGGTGCGCCAGCGGCCAATGACCTTCACGCCGTCGGACATGCGGCGCATGTTGACGTTGGTGACCGAGTTGCCCTTGCCGGGGTGGACGTTTTCCGCCGTCAGGATGACGTGCAGATTGCCGTCCTGCTCGACGACGTTGCCCTTGCGCAGCGAAGAGGCGATGACCTTGACCATTATTCTTCCTTGTTCAATCGAGGGGCGCGTCGTAGAGGCAAAGCCGTCGCGAGCGCCGGAATAGCTATTCGTGCGCCAACTACCCTATTCCGCAAAAAATCTCCAGCCCGGCCGTCACAAAGGTCACATGAGCCCGTTTGAAACAAAGCCATCGCCGTGGTGGTCGCCTCAAGTCCATGCGGACCGGCGGCCGATCCTGCTGGCGCGTGGCCGCATCGAGGCGCGGGTGCGGGCCTACCTGGCCGAGAACGACTTCCTGCTGGTCGACCCGCCCGGACTGCAGCGCTCGCCGGGCAACGAGACGCACCTGCATGCCTTTGGCACCGTCATGATCGGCAATGATGGGGAGGGCCAGGCGATGTATCTGCATACCTCGCCCGAATTCACCATGAAGAAGTTGCTGGCAGCGGGCGAGACGCGGATCGCCAGCCTGCAGCATGTGTGGCGCAATCGCGAGCGCAGCGCGCTGCACCACCCCGAATTCACGATGTTGGAATGGTATCGCGTGGGCGAGCCTTATGATGCGGTTATCGCCGACTGCGTGGCCCTGCTGCGGATCGCGGCGCAGACGACGGGTGTCTCGCTGCTGCGGTTCAAGGGGCGGGAATGCGATCCCTTTGCGGTGCCGGAGCGGATCGGCGTGGTCGAGGCGTTTGTCTGCCATGCCGGAATTGACCTGCTGGCGACCATGGACGCCGAGGGCGTTCCCGATGGAGAAAAGCTGGCGGACCAGATGCTTATGCTGGGCATGGCGGTGCCGGAGGATCGGAGTTGGAGCTACCTTTTCAGCCTGGTGCTGACCGACAAGGTGGAGCCCAATCTTGGCATGGGCCGGATAACGGTGCTCGATCGTTACCCGGCGGCGGAAGCGGCTTTGGCCCGGCGGACGGGGGATGATCGGCGGCTGGCGGAGCGGTTCGAGCTTTATGCCTGCGGGGTGGAACTGGCCAACGGCTTTGGCGAGCTGACCGATGCGGATGAGCAGCGCCGCAGATTTGCCGGGGAGATGGGAGAGAAGGAACGCATCTATGGCGAGCGATATCCGCTCGACGAGGACTTCCTGGCGGCACTGGCACTGATGCCGGAGGCGAGCGGAGTGGCGTTGGGGTTTGACCGGCTGGTTATGCTGGCGACCGGCGCGCCCAGGATCGAGGCGGTGCTGTGGGCACCGGTGGCGGAATGAGGTTTTCAATGTCCAAGATACCTCAGTCGACACCCTCCCCCTTGCGGGGAGGGATCAAGGGTGGGGGGCGAGAGCCCCGATATTGTGGCTCCCAACACCCCCTCCTAGCCTCCCCCGTCAAGGGGGAGGTACCGCGCGGTGGTTGCGGAGGCATGAAGTGAACAAGCACTTGCCACCCCGGAGCCTAAAGAGCGTGGCCGACCTCCAAAGGGCCGGTCTGACCGACGCGGCAGGTCTCGATGCCGTGGCGGCAAAGTATGCCATCGGCATCACGCCTGCTGTGGCGGCGTTGATCGATGCGGGTGATCCGAACGATCCGATCGCCAGGCAGTTCGTGCCTGATACGGCTGAGCTGGTGACGACGCCGGACGAGCGTGCCGATCCGATCGGGGATCTCAGCCACTCACCGGTGGAGGGGATTGTGCATCGATACCCCGACCGCGTGCTGCTCAAGGCGGTGCATGTGTGTCCGGTCTATTGCCGGTTCTGCTTCCGGCGCGAGATGGTGGGGCCGCAGGGGCTCGGCACGCTGACCGGGGCGGAGCTCGATGCGGCGATGGACTATATCGCGGCGCATTCCGAAATCTGGGAAGTCATTCTGACCGGTGGCGATCCGCTGGTGCTGTCGCCGCGGCGGCTGCGCGAGATCATGGCGCGGCTGGCCGGCATTGCGCATGTCAAGATCGTGCGGTTCCACACGCGCGTGCCGGTGGTGGAGCCGGGGCGGATCGACGCCGACATGGTCGAGGCCCTCAAGGCCAGCGGCAAGACGACGTATCTGGCCGTGCATGCTAACCATCCGCGCGAGTTTACCGCCGAAGCGCGGGCGGCGATGGCGCTGATAGCGGATGGTGGGATCGTGCTGATCAGCCAGTCGGTGCTGCTCAGGGGGGTCAACGACGATGTCGAGACACTGGCTGATCTGATGAAGGCCTTCGTCGAAAACCGGGTGAAGCCCTATTACCTGCATCACCCTGACCTGGCGCCGGGCACCAGCCATTTTCGCGTCGGTATCGAAGAGGGGCAGGCGCTGGTGACGGCACTTCGCGGCCGTATTTCCGGGCTCGCGCAACCCACCTACGTGCTCGATATCCCGGGTGGACACGGCAAGGCCGATATTGGGGCGGCCTCGATATCGGGTGGGGACGGGTGTTTCACGGTACGGGACTGGCAGGGTGGCGAGCACCAGTATCCGCCGCAGGGCAGGGGCGATTGAGGTGACGCTGGGGCAGCGACTGGGCGCCGGGCTGGTGGCGGAGGTGTTCGAGTGGGGCCCCGATGTCATCAAGCTCTACCAGCCGGGGCACGGCAAGGAGCAGGCGTTCCGCGAGGCGGCAACGCTTGCCATGCTCGAACATGGGCCGCTGCCAGTACCTAGGGTGCGGTGCGTGCTGGAGACCGAGGGACGATGGGGCGTGGTGATGAGCCGCGCGCCGGGCCGGCCGATAGCAACCGAAATGCTCGACCACCCCGACCAGGCGCCGGCGATGCTTGACGCGGTGGTCGGATTGCAGGTTCGTATCCATGGCGAAGCGGCGCCGTTTCTTCCCGGGCTGCGGGACCGGCTGCGGCGAGCAATCGGTCGGGCCGCCCAGTTGTCGGTCGCCGAGGCCGCAGCGATGTCGCAGCGGCTGGAGACGTTGCCGGATGGCGACCGGCTCTGCCATGGCGACTTCCACCCGTTCAATGTCATGGGGATGGAGGAAGCATCTGTCATCATTGACTGGCTGGATGCCAGCCAGGGCGCGCCGGAGGCGGATGCCTGCCGGAGCTACCTGCTGTTGCTGCACCATTCCGCCGATGTCGCATCGGCCTATCTCGACGCCTATATGCGGCTCACCGGCAGCAAGCGCGCAGCCATAGTCGCCTGGCTGCCGGTCCTCGCTGCGGCGCGCCTCGCCGAACAGGTGCCCGGAGAAGACGCGCGCTTGATTGAGCTGGTGCGCGCGGCCCTCTAGGGCCGCTTCAATCCGCGAGAGGTCAGTTCACCACCTGCGGATCGACGTCCTGGCTGTAATCCACGCCGCCGAGGCCGAAACCGAAGAGCTTGAGAAATTCCTGCCGGTATTTGGGCAGGTCCGCCAGAGCCGCCAGGCTTTCGGTGGTGAGGGCTGCCCAGCGTCGGGCCAGCTCCTTCTGCATGGTGTCGGACAGTTCCCAGTCGTCGACGCGGATACGGCCCTCGCCATCCAGCGCCACTTCGCCCTGGAGCTTGTCGCGGAACAGACGGTCGATCTGCTGGATCGGGCCCTCGCCCAGGCCCATCTCGTCCTCGACCTTGATGAGCAGGGTGCCGTAGAG
>CBFGMY010000103.1:0-14629 GCA_965650055.1 uncultured Devosia sp. | reverse complement strand
GTCGATCAGCCCGACGGTGGGGAAGTTCTGCACACCGGCAAAGCCGAGCGCGATGAGCTTGTCGAGGAACTGATCGGGTAGCATGAAGGGGTCGGTGCCGTTGACGCCGGCCAGCACCGGGGTGTTGCGGACCACGGGCAGCACTTCGTGGGCCATGTCGACGACGATGTCATTGGCATTGCCATAGGCCAACAGGCCCGCCAGCGAGCCGCGTCCGGCCATGCGATAGCGGCCGGAATTGTAGATAACGATGAGGTCGATGCCGCCGGCTTCCTCGGCCATGGCCGAAAGGCCAGTGCCGGCACCGCCCCCGATAATGGGCCGGCCGGCGGCGATCTTGGCGCGGAGGCGGGCAAGGATTTCGGTCTTGGTCTGACGGGTCATGAGAGGCTTATCCATTGGCGATCTGACGGAAATTGTCGGCGAGGGCGGCGGCGAAGAGTGCGTCGTTGATGTGAAGATCGAGTTCGACAAGGCGCCGGTTGGGCGCCTGGACCCAGCCCGAGCGGATGGCGGCGAACAGGGCGGCGTCAGCAACCGGATCATGGAACGGCTGTCCGGGAGCGTCGATGGCGGAGACGCCGCCCAGCGGTAGCAGGAAACGAACCTGGCCTTCCATGCGGTTGAGACGTGAGACGATGAACTCGCCAATGGCGCGGTTCTCCTCCGGCGTGGTGCGCATCAGCGTCACCTGTCCATTGTGGACGTGCAGACGCCGTTCGGCAAACCTTGATGGCACCGTGTCGCGAGCGCCGAAATTGACCATGTCCACGGCGCCGACCGAGCCGACATAGGGCAGGCGTGTCCGAATGACCGAGCCGAAGCGATCCTGGGTGGCCGGAAAGACGCCGCCAATCAGCAGGTCTGGTACTTCGGTGGTGGTGACGTCGATCAGTCCGGCAACGAAGCCACTATCGGCCAGCTTCTCCATCGACTGCCCGCCGACGCCGGTGGCGTGGAAGGTGTAAACCTCGTAGCTGGGTTCCATGATCTGGCGCAAAGTGGTGACGCAGGCCGTGGTGACGCCAAACATAGTCATGCCGAGGCCCGGTTTGTCACTGGCGGCTGATGGCACCGGGTGGAGCGCCATGCCCGCCGCAGCATGGGCAGCATTGCCGATGACCTTGCGCGAAATGGCGTTCAGCCCCGCGACGTCGACCACCGAATACATCATGGCCAGGTCGTTGGGGCCGACATAGGGCGCCGTATTGCCCGACGCGACGGTCGACACCATCAGCTTTGGTATGCCGATCGGCAGTGACCGCATCGCCTCGGTGACGAGCGCCGTATTGCCCGTGCCGCCCAATCCCAGTACAGCGCCGATATCGGCGCGGGTCGCAAAGTAAGCGGTGAGCGCCTGGGCCATGGCCGACACGGCTTTGCCGCGATCGGTCAGCCCCAGCACCGCGGCGGCTCCGTCAGGGTGATGCGCAGCGATTTCAAGCGCGGCGACGTCGGCGCTCTCGCCCGCCCCCTGCGTGCTCACGTCCAGCAGGACCACCCCTGCCCCGGCCTGCCTCACGGCCTCAGCTGCAAAGCGCAGCTCGGGGCCTTTCGTATCCATCGTTCCGACCACGTAAACCCTGGCCATCCACCCCTCCCGCGACGAACGCTTTCCCAGCGCCTTCAATATGCAAAACACATAATGCGTATTTTCCATCTTGTATACTATTCGAAATATTGTATGCAATTAGGCAACAAGCAAACGGAAGCACCATGAACGCACCTCGCCACCTGACGCTGCGCGAACGCATCTACGAGGAAATCGTACGGATGATCGTTTCGGGCGAGCTGCCCAGCGGCACGCCGCTCGACGAGAAGGCACTCACCGAAAAGCTGCAGGTGAGCCGCACTCCCTTCCGCGAGGCGCTTGGGACGCTGGCCAAGGAAGGCCTGATAGAGATCATCCCCTATCGCGGCTTCTATGTGCGGAGCTTCTCGCGCAAGGAGGTCGAGGACCTCTACGAGCTGCGCAAGACGCTGGAATGCTTCGCCGTGCAGCTTGCCGTGCCCAATATGAGCGACCGGCACATCGCCACCTTCGAGCGCATCCTCGATGAAGCGGTGACAGCGCTGCAGGTTGGCGACCTCACCACCTATGGCGCCCGCGACCGGGTGTTCCACGAAACCATCGCCGAACTCTCGGGCAATGCCGCGCTGATCGAAACGCTCAACCGGCTGGCTTTGCAAATCCAGATCGGCCGCACCATCGCCAATGAAAGCCAGGAGTTCGCCCAGCGCGCCGCACAGGAGCGCGACGATATCCTGGCGGCGTTCCGCGCCCGGGATATCGCCCGCGCCAGCGCCCTGATGGCCGCTCACATTGCCGATGTGCAAACCGCCGTTCTCGAACGCTTCCGCAGCTAAGAAGCGAAGTAGGCCCGGGTCCAACCGGGCAATCAATTCAGCAACAAGCAGTGCCGGCAAACGGCACGCTCAAAACAGGAGGAAGAAAATGCAGAGACGAGTTTTGATGGCGTCTGCCCTTGCGGCACTCGCTGCCGCAGGCGCACTCGGCGCCGTCACCGCCGCCCAGGCGCAGACCCTGGTCATGTGGGGACCCGAACAGATCACCGAGCCACTGGTCGCCGAGCTCTGGAACGGCATCAAGGCCGATTTCGAAGCCGCCAACCCGGGCGTCACGGTCGAGTTCATGCCGCCGACCGGCAATATCTCTGATGGCGCCGTGCAGGCCGCGATCCAGTCCAATGCCGGCCCCGATGTGATGCTGACCAATTCGGGTGTTGCCCGCGTCTCCACGGTCGTCGATGCCGCCCTCGTGGCGCCGCTCACCGCGGCCTATACCGAGCGCGACTGGGACCAGCAGATCTATCCCTGGCTTTATGACGAGCTCAAATCCCAGCGCGGCGGCGAAATCTATGAAGTGCCCGACGGGCTCGACGCCCTGGGCATCTGGTACCACAAGGACATGTTCGCCGAGAACAAGTGGGCCATTCCCGCCACCTATGCCGATTTCCTGACCCTGATGGGCCAGATGAAGGAAAAGGGCATCAACCCCATCGCCATCGGGCCGCGCACAGCCGGCAGCGCCGGGCATCTGTTCGGCAATATCCTCCAGGCCTCGAGCGGCACGCCCGTGGTGGGCGAGGCGCTCGACGGCAAGCTGCCATGGACCGATCCGTCTATCGCGCTGGGTGCCACGCGGCTGCGTGAACTGGTCGATGCTGGCTACATCGACAAGGAAATGGCAGCCCTCGACCTCGATGGCGCGGCGCGCCTCTGGTTCAACAAGCGCGCCGCCATGTTCGTGGCCGGCCCCTGGTTCACCGCCAATGCCCGCAATGCCGGTTATGACTTGGCCAATGCCGGCTTTGCCGCCATGCCGAGCGATATCGGCGCCGCCATGCCCACGGGCGGTGTCGGCTGGAGCTGGATGGTCCCGGCCAATTCCAAGCAGCCGGAACTGGCCATGAAGTGGATCGACTTCATCCTCTCCGAAGACGTGATGAAGCGGCGCGCCGAAAACCCGGCCAGCACCATGCTCTATCCGCGCGCCATCAAGGACTACAATCCGCCCACGCAAATCCTGGCCGAAATCTTCAGCACGGCTGCGGGCGGTGTTGGCTACAATCCCAGCGTCTACCTGCCGGCCGGTGTGCTCGACACCTACTTCCAGGTCATCCAGGGGCTGATCAGCGCGCAGATCACCGGCGATGAAGGCATGGCGCAGATCCAGGCCAAGATGGCCGAGGCGCAATAAGCGCCCCTGCCCCACCGCGTGAACCCGCTGGGACCAACTTATCCATGACTTCCCTTCCAACCATCGCCAAGGACACGGACGGTCACCCCGCCCGTGTCAGCCGTCGCGGCACGCCAGGCGGCGCTGCCGGGCAGGATGGCCTGCGATCGGCGCTGCCGCTGATGTTGCCGGCTTTGTCGATCTATGCCGCCTTCACGCTCGCCCCAATCGCCCTGACGCTCTGGCTGAGCTTCACCGACTCCCGCGGTCTCAACACCAATGCCAGCTTCGTCGGCCTCGACAACTATGCCCGTGCCGGGTTCGACCCCATCGTATGGCAGAGTCTGGGTCACACCTTCCTGTGGCTGCTCTATCACCTAGTGCTGGCCGTCGGTCTGGGGCTCGGACTGGCGCTCGCCATCGGCCGGCTCAAGAAGACGCATGTCTTCTTCCGCACCGCATTCTTCCTGCCCCATCTGGTGTCGCTGGCCGTAGTCGGCGTGATCTGGGCCAATATCTATGACCCGTTCTATGGCCTGCTCAATACCGGCCTCGAACATGTGGGCTTGGGCAACTGGACGCAGGGCTGGCTGTCCGATCCGCTGCTTGTGCTGTTCTCGGTCAATGTCGCCAGCTCGTGGCAGGGCTTTGGCCTCTACATGCTGCTCTTCATTGCCGGGCTGCAGAACATCGATCATTCGCTCTATGAAGCCGCCGATATCGATGGCGCGACGGCGTTCCAGAAGCTCATCTACGTCACGCTGCCGGGCCTCAGCGAAGTGATGACCTTCGTCGTCTCGCTGGCGCTGATCAACGGGCTCAAGGGCTTTGCGACCGTGTTCGTGATGACCGATGGGGGACCGTTCTACCAGAGCGAGCTCATCACCACCTACATCTACCGCCTCGCCTTTTCGGCGCAGGACCATGGCCTCGCAGCCGTGCTCTGCATCCTGCTGTCGGCCCTGGCCATCACCATAACCATCATCTTCAACCGCTGGCGCGCGAGGCTTGCCCGATGAGTCTCCGCAAACGCGAATGGCCGGTGGCCCTGGCGCTGTTGCCCGTTTTCCTCGTCATCCTGGGGCCCTTCTTCTGGCTGTTGATGTCGAGCCTCAAGACCGAGGCGGAAATCGGTCAGGCCAATCCCTTCGCCTTCCCGGCCCAGCTGATGTGGCAGAACTATGCCGATGCCTGGCAGATCGGCGGCTTTGGCGAGCTGATCGTCAATAGCCTGATGAACCTCGCCGGTGTGGTGGCCCTAACCCTCATCACCTGCGCTCCGGCGGGCTATGCCCTGGCCAAGATCCGGTTTCCCGGGCGGGAGTGGATGTTCTACGCCATCATCTTCGGGCTCACCATTCCGGTCCAGGCGATCGTCATCCCGCTCTATCAGGTGCTGTTCAACCTGGGGCTGATCAACTCGCTCACCGGTATCACCCTGGCGCAGGTCAGCAATGGCATACCCTTCGGCATCTTCCTGATGCGCAGCTTTTTCATCGGTGTTCCCGATGAGCTGGTCGAAGCCGCCAAGATCGATGGCGCCAATCATTTCCAGATCCTGCTCAAGGTGATGCTGCCGCTTTCGACCCCTGCCCTGCAGGCGCTGGTGATCATCTCGGCACTCTCGACCTGGAATGACTTCTTCCTGCCGTTGATCGTGCTGATCAGCCCGGATGTGCAGACGCTGCCACTCGGCCTGGTGCGCTTTGCGTCCACCTACGCTTCCCAGTTCCGGCTGGTGTTCTCGGGGACGGTCATCACGTTCCTGCCGATCATCCTGCTCTATCTCATCACCCAGAGGCGCTTCACCGAAGGTCTCACCCAAGGCGCATTGAAAGGCTGACCTATGCCGCACCACGTCCCGCGGGAGATCCGCTACAATTTCGAATATGAGCGGCGCGTCAAGGCCTGCTTCATCGGCGCGGGCGGCCATGCCTACCGCAATGTCTACCCCACCTTCCGCTACGCGCCGGTGGACCTAGCCGCCATCTGCGACCTCGACGCGGCGCGGGCCCAGGGCTTTGCACGGGTGTTTGGCGGCGAGCGGACCTATACCGATCACGCCCAGATGCTGGCGGCCGAGAAGCCTGACGTCGTCTTCATCGTCACCAACTATACCGATGACGGCCATGTCCGCGCGACCGAACTGGCGCGGGACTGTGTGCTCGCCGGCGCCCATGTGTGGATGGAAAAGCCCACTGCGGCCAGCCGCGCCGAGGTCGAGGCCCTGCAGGCGCTGAGCGCCCAGACCGGCAAGAAGATCATGACCGGGCTCAAGAAGACCTTCTTCCCGGCCATCGAAAAGCTCAAGGACATCATCGAGGGCCCCGGCTTCGGCGCGTTGTCGGCGCTGAGCGTGCGTTACCCGCAAAGCCTGCCCAAGCCGAGCGAGCGCCGCGACCTCGTCGCCATGCAGAGCTTTCTCGACCACATCTACCATCCCGGCTCGATCATGCACTATCTCGCCGGCCCCATCGAACGGGCGACCTTCGAATGGGCAGGCTATACCGGCGGCACGGTGGCGGCTTTGCGCTTCAAGTCCGGCGCCATCGGCTCACTGCATTTCTCGGCGGCGCAGAGCTGGGCTGGCCCCTTCGAGCGCGTCGAGGCGATCGGCGAATGGAGCCACGCCATCGTCGAGAACGGCGTCAAGCTGACCCATTACCGCCAGGCGGACCTTCCCAGCTATGGCCGTGCTTCGAGCTGGATCCAGCCCGAGGAAAGCGCCGCCCTGCTCTACGAGCCCGAATTCTCGCTGGGCCAACTCTACAACAACAACATGTTCTCGCTCGGCTACGCGCCCGAGGTGCTGCATTTCTGCGAGGCGGTGCTCGAAGGCAAGCCGCTGGCCAAGGGTACGCTCGAAGCCGCGCTCGAAATCATGAAGCTGTTCGATTTTTACAGTCAGACCCCCGAAGGCGTCACCAGGGCAATCTGAGCCAAGGAGCATTTGAGCAAATGAGTCCCGATAGTTTCGTGTCCCGGGCCGACGACGGCGAGCGCGTGCCCACCAGTTGGGGCGAGCTCAACTGGAAGATCACCGGCGACAGCATGGTTGGCGCCGAGATGACATTCGGCACCTGCCTGATCCATCCCGGCCAGCGCAACCCGCTGCACTCGCACCCGAACTGCGAGGAGTTCCTCTACGTCGTTTCGGGCAGTTGCGAGCACCGGCTGGGCGAGGATGTCGTGATGCTGGAAGCGGGGGACATCATCCGCATTCCGCAGGACGTCCGGCATTGGGCCCGGGCGGTCGGCTCCGAGCCGGTCTTTGCGCTCATCATGTTCTCCACCGGCCAGCGCCGCGCCGTGGATCACGAAGGCGGCGGTGTTGCCTGATACTTTGGAGGCCTCGAATGGCTGCGATCACGCTGCAAGGCGTTCACAAATCCTATGGCAATGTGCCGGTGGTGCACGGCGTCGATATCGAGATCGCCGATGGCGAATTCGTCGTCCTGGTTGGCCCCTCGGGCTGCGGCAAGTCCACGCTCCTGCGCATGGTGGCGGGCCTCGAAACCATCACCGATGGCACGCTCAAGATCGACGGTCGCGTGGTCAATGATCTGGCGCCCAAGGATCGCGACATCGCCATGGTGTTCCAGAGCTACGCGCTTTATCCCCATATGAGCGTCGCCCAGAACATGGGCTTCTCGCTCAAGCTGCGCGGCGTCGCGGCCGACGAAATCGACCGGCAGGTGCGGCAGGCCGCGCAGATCCTGGCGCTCGAACCCTATCTCGATCGCCGCCCTCGCGAATTGTCAGGCGGACAGCGGCAGCGCGTGGCCATGGGGCGCGCCATCGTGCGCAATCCGCAAGTCTTTCTGTTCGACGAGCCGCTCAGCAATCTCGATGCCAAGCTGCGCGTGCAGATGCGCGCCGAGATCAAGGCGTTGCACCAGCAGCTCAGGATCACCACGGTCTATGTCACGCACGACCAGACCGAGGCGATGACCATGGCCGACCGCATCGTGGTGATGCAGGGCGGTCATGTCGAACAATCGGGCGCTCCGCTCGACCTCTATGATCGCCCGGCAAATGTGTTCGTCGCCGGCTTTCTCGGCTCGCCGGCCATGAACTTCATCCGCGGCACCCTGGTCGCCGGCGACCGACCGGCGCTGCGCCTCGATGACGGTTCGGTGGTCGAGATGCGCGCGTTTCCGGCGGCGTTGGCCGGCAAGGACGTCATCTTCGGCATCCGCCCCGAGGACATCGAGATCGCCCCCGATGGCGGCCTCACCGCGACCGTCGGGATTGTCGAGCCGACGGGCGCCGAAACCCATGTGATGGCGCGGGCCGGCGGGCTGGACGTGGCACTGGTTCGCAACGACCGCGTCGCGATCACGCCCGGCCAGCAGATCGGCCTGCAATTCCTTGCGCCCCGCAGCCACTTCTTCGATGCTAAGAGCGCGCGCCGTCTGAACGTATGAGCCCTCCTGCGGGTTGGGACACCGAAGGTGCGGCGGCTTAGCGCCCCAATTCCGGCCATTGAGCAGGCCGCAGCGACCGCCCAAGGGCGGACATCTGCGGCTCAGTAAGCGTTTACTACTCTAAAAGCCGATAGCCCACGCCTGCCTCGCTGACTAAGTGCTTCGGCTCCCTCGGATCGGCCTCCAGCTTGGCGCGAAGTTGGGCGATGACGACTCGGAGATACTGGACGTCGTTCTGGTGGGCCGGCCCCCAGACCCTGGTCAGCGCCTGACGGTGCGTCACCACCTTGTTGGCATTGGCAGCAAGCAGGGCAAAGAGGTCGAATTCCTTGGGCGTCAGGTGCACCTCTATGCCATTGACCAGGACGTGGCGGTGCTCGAGGTCGAGCAGGATGGTGCCGAAGCGTTGCTGCACCGGAGCCGGCTCGGCCGGTCCCGCCTGGCGGAGGGCGACGCGGATGCGGGCCAGCAGTTCGCCGATGCCGAAGGGCTTTTCGACATAGTCGTTGGCGCCCAGGTCGAGTGCGGCGATTTTTTCGATCTCCCGGTCGCGGGCGGAGAGCACGATGATGGGGACGGACGAGAAGGCGCGCACCGTCTCGATGACGGTCTTGCCGTCATCATCGGGCAGGCCGAGGTCGAGCACGATGAGAGCCGGAGCACGGGTCGCCGCGAGGCGCTTGGCTTCGGCGGCGGTGGCGGCGGTTTCGACGTCGAAGCCGGCGGCGGTCAGCGCCGGCTTGAGAAAGCGCTGAATCTGTGGCTCGTCGTCGACGACAAGGATACGCGGCAACATCAGGCGGCTTTCCCCGGCTCGACCAAGGGTAGCCGGATAGTCATGCGGGTGCCGCGCTTGCGGGTAGCGGGGCTGGTCGCCTTTATGGTGCCGCCCATGGCCGTCATCAAGCCGCGCGCGATGGAGAGGCCCAGGCCCGTGCCGGCGGGACGGCCATCACCCTTGGCGCGGCGATAGAATTTGTCGAAGATCTTTTCGAGATCCGCTTCGGGAATACCCTTGCCCTGATCGGTCACCGAGATCATCGCGCCACCCTCCTCCGCGCGGGCGAAAATGGCCACCGGCTGGTCGGCGCCACCATATTTCCGGGCATTGTCGAGCAGGTTGAACAGCACCTGCTCGAGCAAAGCGGCGTCGCCCATCGCCTGGGGCAGGTCCGGTGCGATGGACAGGTCGATGGTGAGGTCAGGATGCAATTTGCGGGCCCTGATGGCGCTGGCGTCGATGATGGCGGCGAGGTCGATCGGCTCGCGCCGTGCCTTCATCATACCTGCTTCGATGCGGGTCATGTCGAAGAGATTGGCGACGAAGCGATTGAGGCGCCCCGACTCCTCCTCGATGGCGAGCAGAAGATCATCGCGACTGGCCGCCGGCATCTTGTCGCCAAGCTGGCGCAGGCTGGTGACAGCGCCGGTGATCGAGGCGAGCGGGGTGCGCAGATCGTGCGACAGCGAGGACAGCAGCGCCGCCTGCACCTTCTCGCCTTCGCGGGCCACCGAGGCCATTGCGCTTTCGCGACTGAGGCGGGCGCGGTCCATGGCGATGGCGGCCTGATCGAGCAAGGCGGTCCAGGTGAGTTCCTCATCGGCGGCCAGCGGCACGTCGCGTGTGCCCATGGCGAGGCCGGCAACGCCCAATGGCCGCTGCGCCGAGACGACGGGACGGAACAGATAGCGCACCTGCGGCAACGCTCCGGTGAGGAAGCCCGCCGCCTCCTTCTTGTCGAAGGCCCAGCGCGCGGCGGTCATTTCGGTGGCGTCGAGCATCTGGTCGGGCGGCCAGGCAGCGGCCAATTCGAGATCGCCGCTTTCGTCCGGAACCAGGACGACGGCGGGGCGGCCAAGGCTGGAATTGAGGTGACTGGCAATGGCGTCGACCACATTGTCCCGCCCATGGGCGCCCGACAGCTTGCGGGAGAAGTCGAGCAGGGCCTGGCTCTGCCGCGCCTGCTGGCGGGCGAGTTCGACCTGCTCCCGCAGCCGGGCTGCGAGCTGGCCGGCGGCCAGGGCCACGGCGATGAAGATGACCAGCGACAGCACTTCTTGCGGCTGCGCCACGGTCAGTTCTCCGGTCGGCTCGATGAAAAAGAAGTTATAGGCGAGGAAGGACAGGACGGCGGCCAGCAGTGCCGAGAAGCGGCCGGCAATCACTGCAGAGAGCAGCACCGCGGCCAGGTAGAGCATGGAGAGGTTCTGCAGCGCGATGAGTGCGTTGATGCCGAGACCGAACAGGGTGGTGGCGCCAACCGCGACCAGCGGCAGGCCCAGCGTCAGCGCCCATTCCGGCAACGACAATTGCCGCCGGGCGACGCGGCTTGCCGGAGCCGGTCCACCCGGCACAACGTGGACGCCGATCTCCCCGGCATGACGCAGTAGTGCATCGGGCAGCGAGCGGCGGAACCAGCGGGTGCCGGCCGGCCGACCGATGACGATCTGGGTGATGTGTTCGCGCCGAGCGAGGCGCAGGATGGCGTCGACGAAATCAGTCGCTGCCTCGCGCCGCGTTTCAGCGCCAAGCCGTTCGGCGAGACGCAGCGTCTCCTCGAGCCGTTCGGCATCGGCAGCATCAGGCAGCGGCGCTCCCGGGCGGGCCATCGACACGACCAGCCAACGGGCATTAAGGCCGGAAGCGAGGCGGCTGGCTGTTCGCACCACCTTTTCGGACATCTGATCGGCGCCGACGCACACCAGCAACCGCTCGCCGGTGGCCCAGGGGCCTTCCACAGCGCTCTGGCGCAGGAAATCGACCATCTGGTCATCGACCCGATCGGCGGCGCGGCGCAGGGCGAGTTCGCGCAAAGCGGTGAGCGTAGCGGGCTTGAAGAAGCCATCAAGCGCCCGCTGGGCATTGTCTGGCAAGTAGACCTTGCCGGCGTGGAGCCGATCGATGAGTTCGGCCGGCGGAATATCGACCAGGATAATCTCGTCGGCGGTCTTGAGCACGGTATCGGGCACGGTCTCGCGCACCGGAATGCCGGCGATGCGGGAGATGAGATCGGAGAGGCTTTCGAGATGCTGGATGTTGAGGGCGGTCCACACGTCGATGCCGGCGCCGACCAGCTCGGCAATATCCTGATAGCGCTTGGGATGGCGCGAGCCGGGCGCATTGGTATGGGCCAGCTCGTCGACGATCAACAGAGCCGGCCGGCGCACCAGCGCCGCATCGAGGTCGAGCTCGCCATAGGGGCCATCGCCATTCTGGCGCGGCAGCACTTCGATACCCTCGGCCAGCCGCGCGGTGTCGTTGCGACCATGCGTTTCGACGAGGCCGATGACCACGTCCATGCCGCCGGCTTGCAGACCCCGCGCCCGCTCAAGCATGGCATAGGTCTTGCCCACGCCGGGGGCAGCGCCCAGGAAGACGGTCAGCTTGCCACGGCCTTCGCGCGCGGCAAGCTGCAACAGGGCGGCCGGGTCTGGCCGCTGGGGTTCGATCTGGCGAGCCATCTCAGTTTCCGAGGGAAGCGGCCTCGTCCAGCGCCAAGTTGAGGCGCAGCACGTTGACGCGCGTTTCCCCGAATATACCCAAGGCTGGGCCTTCCGTCACATCGGCAACGAGCTGGCTAACGACGGCAGGATCAAGCCCGCGCGCCTCGGCCACGCGCGCCACCTGGAAGGCCGCATATTGAGGGGTGATGTGCGGATCGAGACCCGAGCCCGAGGTGGTCACGCCATCGGCCGGGACAGACCCGCCGCCAAGCGCTGCGACCGACGCGGCAGTCCGCTCGATCAGCGCCTTGCCGGTCGGCCCGATATTGGAGCCGGTCGAGGCCGCGGCATTGTACGGCTCTGGCCCGGTCGCCGATGGCCGCGGCCAGAAGTAGCGGGGTTGGGCAAAATTTTGCCCAATCAAATCGGAGCCGATAGTGACGCCGTCGTGGACGATGCGGCTGCCATTGGCCTGGGCGGGGAACGCTGCCTGCGCCGCGCCTGATATGACAAGGGGGTAGAGGAGGCCCGTGACGGCCGAAAGCAGCACGGTGAGAACGATGGCGGGACGAAGTTGGTCGAGCATGGCGGCCTCCTAGATGATGCCGAGAGCGGTGACAGCCATATCCACCAGCTTGATGCCGATGAAGGGGGCGACGAGACCGCCCAGGCCGTAGACGAGCAGGTTGCGGGAGAGCAAAGCGGCGGCGCCGACCGGGCGGTATTTGACGCCGCGCAGAGCCAGCGGGATCAGCGCCACGATGATCAGGGCGTTGAAGATGACCGCGGACAGGATCGCCGATTGGGGCGAAGTCAGGCCCATGATGTTGAGCGCACCGAGTTCCGGATAGGTCACGAGGAACAAAGCGGGGATGATGGCGAAATACTTGGCCACGTCATTGGCGATCGAGAAGGTGGTCAGCGAGCCCCGTGTCATCAGGATCTGCTTGCCGATCTCGACGATCTCGATGAGCTTGGTGGGGCTGGAGTCCAAATCCACCATATTGCCAGCCTCGCGGGCCGCTTGGGTACCGGACTGCATGGCGACGCCGACATCGGCCTGCGCCAGAGCCGGCGCGTCATTGGTGCCGTCGCCGGCCATGGCGATGAGGCGGCCGCCGACCTGTTCCTTGCGGATGAAGTCGAGCTTCTGTTCGGGCGTGGCCTCGGCAAGGAAGTCATCGACGCCTGCCTCAGAGGCAATGGCCGCGGCGGTGACAGGATTGTCGCCGGTGACCATCACGGTGCGAATGCCCATGGCGCGGAGGGCAGCAAAGCGCTCCTTGATGCCCGGCTTGACCACGTCCTTGAGGTGAACGACGCCGAGCAGGCGGTCGGCTTCGGCGACGGCCAGAGGAGTGCCGCCCGTGCGGGCGATCGTATCCACCGCCTTGTTGAACTCGGCGCCTGCCTGCGCCTTGTCCAGCCCGACGAAGCGCAGCACGGCATCCACTGCGCCCTTGCGGATGCGACGGCCCTCGATGTCGATGCCCGAGATACGGGTCTGCGCCGAGAATGGGATGGTCGTCGTGCCCTTGCCGGAAACGCTGGGTTCGGCGAGGCCGAAATCGCCCTTGGCCAGCGCAACGATGGAACGGCCCTCGGCGGTTTCATCGGCCAGGCTGGCGAGCAAGACCGCTTCGGCCAGGTACTTTTCGCTGACGCCGGCAACCGGCAGGAACTCGGACGCCATGCGATTGCCGAAGGTGATGGTGCCGGTCTTGTCGAGCAACAGTGTATCGACGTCGCCGGCTGCTTCGACGGCACGGCCAGAGGTGGCGATGACGTTGAAGCGGATCAGCCGATCCATGCCGGCAATGCCGATGGCCGAGAGCAGACCACCAATGGTGGTGGGGATGAGCGTCACCAGCAAAGCCGCCAGCACGGCGACGGAGAGGTCGGTGCCGGAATAGGCGGCGAGACCATAGAGCGTCACCACGGCGATGAGGAACACCAGTGTCAGGCCGCTCAGCAGGATCGAGAGGGCGATCTCGTTGGGCGTCTTCTGCCGCTTGGCGCCTTCGATCAGCGCGATCATTCGATCGACAAAGGTCTCGCCCGGCTTGGTGGTGATGCGCACCTTGAGCCAGTCGGAGATCACCTGCGTACCGCCCGTGACGGCGGACCGGTCGCCGCCGGCTTCGCGGATCACCGGGGCGGATTCGCCAGTGATGGCGCTTTCATTGACTGAGGCGACACCTTCGATGACCTCGCCATCGCCGGGCATCAAGTCGTTGACCTCGACCAGCACGAGGTCGCCGATCTTGAGCGAGGTGGCGGGGACGACTTCGCAGGCGCGGTTATTCCGCTGGTCGGGGAATAGCAGCTTCTTGGCGAAGAGGTCAGATTTGCCGCGCTTGAGGCTTTCCGCCTGCGCCTTGCCGCGCCCTTCGGCGACCGATTCAGCGAAGGTGGCGAAAAGCACGGTGAACCACAGCCAGAGCGCGATCTGGCCTGAGAAGGCCGCGCCGACACCCCCGATCAGGTCCTGCACGAAGAGGACTGTGACGAGGACGGCGACAACCTCGGTAACGAAGATCACCGGGTTGCGGACCAACTGGCGCGGGTCGAGCTTGATGAAGGCGTCGCACAGGGCCGGAGCCAGGATTGCCGGGTCCAGCATGGAAATGGATTTTGTCTTGGACATGGTGGTTTCCTAGAAGCTCTGCCCGGCGAGCATGACGAAATGCTCGACGATGGGACCGAGAGCGAGGGCCGGGAAAAACTGGAGCCCGCCCAGGATGAGGATGATGCCGATGAGCAGGCCGACAAAGAGCGGCCGATCGGTCGGGAAGGTGCCAGAGGACGCGGTGATGCGCGGCTTCTTGACCAGCGCCCCGGCAATGGCCAATACCGGCACAATATAGGCGAAACGGCCCAGCAGCATGGCGATGCCCAGGGTGGTATTGTACCAGGGCGTATTGGCGGTGAGGCCGCCAAAGGCGGAGCCGTTGTTCCCCGCCGCCGACGTATAGGCGTAGAGGATTTCGCTGAGCCCATGCGGGCCGGGCGTCAGGATCGAGCTGGTGCCGAATTCGGCGACGGCCGACACGGCGGT
>CBFGMY010000102.1:0-14669 GCA_965650055.1 uncultured Devosia sp. | reverse complement strand
AAGTCGACCACGCGAAAGCTCTTTGTCATGCGCCCAGTCTAGGGCGCATCCTCGGCAATGACCAGCCTGCTGACCTGCGTCCAGAGCAGGGCTGGTTTGTCTCAATCAAATGATTGATTGATGCGATGGCGCGGTGTATAGGCTCCTCCGCCTTGATCTGAAGCCCAAGCATATGACCGCCGAACCCTCGACATCAGGCAAGCGTGAAAGTGGCGATGATCGCCGGGTCGCCATTGCCCTGGCGGCGCGCCAGATCATCATCGAGAAGGGGCTCGAGGGCCTGCGCACGCGCGACATCGCGGCGCGGGTCGGCATCAATATCGCTACGCTGCATTACCACGTGCCGTCCAAGGAGGCGCTGATCGCGCTGGTGGCCGACTCGCTGCGCCAGGATTTCAAGGCGCAGGCGCTCCGCCACCCGCGCGACGGCAAGAATGCCCTCGAGCGGCTGCATCTGGAGTTCGACGACTTCCGCGAAGCCGTAACGGAGATGCCCGAGCTCATCGTGGTGTTGACCGAACTCATCGCCCGGGCGCGGCGTGATCCGGTCGTCGCCTCGATCATGATCCCGATGCGCGAATATTGGCGCAACCAGATCGCCGACATCTTCCGGCTCGGCCTATCCGATGGCTCGTTCCGTCCGGACATCGATCCGGAAGCGGCCGCGCTCATTGCCACCGGCGCCCTGTCGGACTGCTGGCGCCGCACCGACCTTTCCCTTCTCCAGCTCGAGCAGGTCCTGACCGAGCTGGAACACGCCTTTATCCGTAGATCCTGAGACGAGGAACTTTTCATGTCCGCTCACACCCACCAACCGGGGGCTGATGCCCCACCCGATCCGCGCCGTTGGCTGGCGCTGTTCATCCTGCTCATCGCCAATTTCATGAACCTGATCGACGTGACCATCGTCAATGTCGCACTGCCCTCCATGCGCGAGGGCCTGGGCGCCACCGATAGCCAGATCGAATGGGTCATTGCCGCCTATATCCTGGCCTTTGCGCTGGGCCTTCTGCCCTTCGGTCGCCTGGGCGATATCCTGGGTCGCACGACGCTGTTCCTCTGGGGCGTCGCCGGCTTTACCGTTGCTTCGGCCCTTTGCGGCATGGCGCCCAATATCGAATTCCTGATCGGCGCGCGCGTCGTCCAGGGTCTTGCCGGCGCAATGATGACGCCACAGGTCATGGCGATTGCCACCGTCACCTTCCCGCCCCATGAGCGCAGCCAGGCCTTCTCGCTGTTCGGCCTCTCGGCCGGTCTTGCCGCGGTCTGTGGCCCGCTCCTGGGCGGCGTGCTGATCTCGGCCAATCTGTTCGGCCTCGATTGGCAGCCCATCTTCCTGGTCAACATTCCGATCGGCATTGGCGCCGTCGTCGCCGGCTGGTTCTTCATCCCGCGCCTGCCGGGCCATGCTGGCCTGCGCAACGATTATGTCGGCATCGGCCTGTTCGGGGCTGGCATTCTGGCGGTGGTGTTCCCCATCGTGGAGGGCCGTGCCTATGGCTGGCCGCTCTGGGCCTTCGTCATGATGGCCGCCGGCGTCGCCCTGCTCGTCGCCTTCGTGCTGTGGACCCGCAATCGTGCCGCGGCCGGCCAGTCGCAACTGCTCAACTTCGATCTCATCACCAACCGGCAGTTCATGTTCGGCGCCTTTGTCGTCACCGTGTTCTCCTCCGGCATCCCGGGCATGTTCATGGTGATTTCGCTGCTGCTGCAGGGTGGCTTCGATTTCACCCCGCTCGAATCGGGCCTCACCAATACGCCGTTCTCGGTCGGCGTATTGATCGCCTCGGCCATCGCCGGTCGCTTCGGTTCGCGCTACCTGCGTGGCCGCCTGGCGGTTGCCGGCGCCTTGCTGGCTTTCGGCATCGCCTGGCTGCACTTCTATATTGCCAGCGTGACCGACAGCATCGACCACTGGGCCTTCCTGCCGCCGCTGCTGATGGCGGGCATCGGCCTGGGCCTGGGCTTCTCCTCGCTGTTCCAGCTGGTGCTGGCCAATGTGCCGCCCCGCGATGCCGGCGCGGGCTCGGGGGCCCTGCAGGCCTTCCAGCAGGTCGGCGGCGCGCTGGGCGTAGCCATTATCGGCCAGATCTTCTTCAGCGATCTGGGCAACAGCTTTGCATCGGGCGGTACCCCGCATGCAGCCTTTGCCGGCGCCTCGAGCCTGGCCCTCTGGTATGTGGTGGGCAGCTTCGCCCTGGTGCTTCTGCTCTCGCCCCTGTTCAAGGGCCCCAAGGCGGGGCCGGGACGCGGCATGCCGGTCCAGCCGGTGCTGGTCGAGGCATAAGTCAAAGGGCGCCCACGGGCGCCCTTTTTCATTGCACCGGTTGCTTGAGCGGCGTGCGGTCCACGCGAAAGGCGTAGAGCTTTTCCTGCATCCGCGCGCCCAGCGGCATGAACAGTGGCAGCATGAGATCGCGCAGGCGCAGGGCCAGCCAGGATTGCGCCCGTTTCTGCGAGCCCACGGCGCGGCCGATGCTGATGGCTTTCTGCACGCGGTCGCGCCGCAGTCCCTCGAACCGCGCAAAGGCCGTGGCGTGGTCGGGTGCGGCCACCAGGCACGCCGCAAGCACGATGCCGTCTTCCATCGCCAGCGACGCGCCCTGCCCGGAATGGGGCGCCACGGCGTGGGCCGCATCGCCCATCAGCAGCACGCGACCGGCCGACCAGTGCGGCAGCTCGGGCATGTCGTAGATGGGATAGTGCCGGTCGACCCGTGCCGTCGCCGCCAATATGGCTGCCGTGTCGAGCGGGTCGCCATCATGCATGGTTGCCAGCTTGTGGGCAAAGGCGGCGCCATCGGTGACCGGGGTCGTTTCGCTTTCCGGCGCCGGGTAGGAATTGAACCAGTAGACCGCTCCCTCGGCCTGCTTGATGTAGCCGAAAAAGCCGCGCCGGCCGAACACCATGTTCATCACCCCCTGTGTATCGGCCACGCCCGGGGCCGGCGTAAAGCCGCCGGTGCCGATAAGGCCCGAATAGACCGGCTGCGGCAGCTCGGGAAAGACCAGCCGTCGCACTGTGGAGCGCAGGCCGTCACAGGCCAGCGCCAGGGCAAAGTGCCGCTGTTCGCCATTCACCGTCAGCACCACCTCATCGGAGTCCTGGGTGATATCGGCGATGGCGGCACCGTGGTGGACGGTGATGCCGGCAGCTTGGGTGGCGTCGAGCAGTACGCCCGCCAGCGCGCCGCGCCGAAGGGTGATCGAGCCTGCGCCATACTTGTCGGCCTGCTCGGCATAGTCCACCAGCGCCAGCCGCTTGCCGGCCTCATTGAACACGGCGAGGCCGCGCGTCGGCAGGCCCGCGGCAGTGACCTGATCGAGCAGGCCCAGCGCGCGCATTGCGTTGCAGCCATTGGGCGCCAGCGTCAGGAACAGGCCCTCGTCGCGGAGCTGTTGCGGCTGGTGGCGCTCGAACACGACCGGCTGGAAACCGGCGTGCTTGAGGGCCAGGGCGGTCGCGAGCCCGCCAATGCCGCCGCCGCAGATCGCAATGGTGGATGATGTCGACAGAACGCTTGCAGCGCGTGATGCGATGATAGACATTGTACGAACGCCTTATTATTAGATAATCTAACAATTAGATGATCGAACTAAAATGTCAAGCCTGAGCAAGGATGCCCTGATCGCTGAACTCGGCACGCTGGTCATGCGCTGGCAGGATGCCACGCAGCGCTACGATGAGGCGGTGGGTGCCCGCTGGCGCCTCAACGCCTCGGAACGGCTGTGCCTGAGCTTTCTGATGCATGGCCCCCAGGCCGCCAGCGCCATCGCCGCCGAAACCCGCCTGACCCCGGCGGCGGTGACAGCGCTGATCGACCGCCTGGCCGAGCGTGACTTCGTCCGCCGGCTGGCCGATCCCAACGATCGGCGCAAGGTCATGGTCGAGCTGGCGCCGGCCGCCTATGCGCTGGTCGAAGAGGCCTATGCGCCGCTGCAGGTGGCCGGGTCCGCCATGCTGGCACGGTATAGCGAGGCCGAACTGGCCGCTTTCGCCCGCATCCTGGCCGATTCGATCGCCCAGCAGCAGCGCTTCACCGAGCAACTGGCCTCAGATGAGCCCCAAAGCAAAAGGCCGCCCAGCGGGCGGCCTTCGAAACGGGACGGGGATGGGGCCTAGAACTTCCAGGCGAGACCGGCGCGAACCACCTGGTTGCTCGGCTCGCTGGTGCCGCCGCCGGGCACATTGTTGACGCCATAATGCGTCCAGGTGGCGTTGAGGCGCGCCATGATGTTCTGGGTGATCATCATGTCGACGCCCAGCCCGAGCTGGAAGCCGCCGGCCGTAAAGGCCGTATCGACGCCGCGGCTGGGGGTGAAGTCAAACCGACCCCAGGAATAGCCGACCGTGCCATAGGCCAGCACATTGGGCGCCACCGGATAGCCCAGCGTCGCGCGCACTGCCGCGTCCCACTTGAGCGCGCCGTAATTGGTGCCGCCGTTGAATTCGAACTGCGTCGCCACATTGTTCACTTCGGCATCGACGCCGAGCACGAACCAGTCGCTGAGCTGGTAGCGATAGCCGGCGAACACGCCCGCACTGCCGCCGATATCGCCGAGCAGCTGCTCGCCAACAAGGATGCCGGGCGCGATTTCGTGGCTCTTCATGCCGATCAGGCTGCCCTGGGCGCCGACATAGAACCCGTCCCACGCCGAGTAGCTCGGCTGGTACATGCCGCTGGTGACGACCGGCGCCACCATGGACTGAGCCTGCGCGGCCACGCTCGTACCGAGCACCGCAACCACGGCCAACGCCGCCAACTTGATCAATGAACGCATTACAAAAAAGCCCCCCGCACCTGATGGCTAAAATTTGCCACGACTTGTCCGAACCGGGCTAGCGCAGAAGCGCCACACCCCGGTCAAATCGACCGAGCTGTGACAAATGGTTAGCAAAGCGTCAACCGCTGCGGCGGCGCGGTCGGCTATTGCCAGAACGATCGCAGGCGTTCGCTGACGCAGCGCTGGCCTTGCAGGCGTCCCGCTATGGCCGCGGGCCGGCCCGATGCCGGGTACATCTGGCCGCCTGTCGCCGCGAGTGCGCTCATCGTCTCTTCATCGGGGTGGATCACCTCCACCTCCGCGCCGGCGGCCTGCAGGGCCTCGACCGCCGTGGCGAGGGTCACCAGCCGCATGGCTTGCGGCGGCGCGATGAGGGAGAGGATCAGCACCCGGTCATAGCCGGTGGCCAGGTCCGCATTGTCGCCGGAATGGTAGCCGCCGTCGAAATAGTGGTGGCCGTCGAACAGCATGGGTGGCGCGCCGAAAGCGGCGGTGGTGGCGATAACAGCGTCCACCAGGTCGATGCCGCTCTCGCGGTCGAAGGCGCGCCGCTCGCCGGTTTCCGTATTGATCGCGGCAATCAGCACGCGCCGTTCGGGCCAGGCTCGCACGGGAAGCTGGCTGGCGACCGCTTCCCGCCGATCGGTGCCTGGTCCTGGCGAAACCGCCAGCGCCAGCGCGCCGTAGCGGCGAAGAATGTCCGTGGTGCTGCCGCCGGCCTGCTTTGCCGCTTCCACGCCGTCGCGGATGCGGGCCCAGTCGATCTGGCCCGGCCGCTCGGGGCGCGGTCCATCCGGCCCGACCCGCCCCTGATAGATGTCCTCGAGCGTCTGCCCGCTTGTCATGTCCACCGCCACCCTGGCGCCAGCGGACGTGCCCACGAAGAGGTCGGCATCGCGGATATCGAGACCCGCATCGGCCATGCCGGTGATCAGGCCAATCTCCCACGAGCTCGCGACATAGCCGCCGCCCGCCAGGACCAGGGCACGCCGCATGGTGCTCAGGGCGATGGCTCCAACCTCAGCGCACGATCAGCGTGCCGGCGCCGAATTCGGTGAACAGTTCCACCAGCACCACATGGGGCATCTTGCCGTTGAGGATCACCACGCCCTCCACGCCATTGTCGAGCGCTTCCAGGCATGTTTCGACCTTGGGAATCATGCCGCCCGAAATGGTGCCGTCGGCGATCAGCTGCTTGGCCTCGCTCACGCTGAGCTCGGGAATGAGCTTGCCGTCGCGGTCGAGCACGCCCGGCACGTCGGTGAGGAACAGCAGGCGCTTGGCGCCGAGCGAGCCGGCAATGGCGCCGGCAAAGGTATCGGCATTGATATTGTAGGTATTGCCGTCACGGCCGGGCGCGACCGGGGCGATGACCGGGATCATTTCCGAGCGCGCCAGCAGGTCCAGCAGCGTGCGGTCGACCTCGACCGGCTCACCGACAAAGCCCAGATCGAGCACCTTCTCGATATTGGAGGTCGGGTCCTTGACGGTCTTTACCGCCTTCTTGGCGAAGACCATGTTGCCGTCCTTGCCGCAGAGGCCAATGGCCCACTCGCCCTCGGCATTGATCAGCGCCACGATTTCCTTGTTGATCGAGCCGGCCAGCACCATTTCGACGATTTCCATCGTCCGCGCATCGGTAACGCGCAGGCCGCCCTCGAACTTGGATTCAATGCCCAGATTCTTCAGCATGGAAGCAATCTGCGGCCCGCCGCCATGCACCACGATCGGATTGACCTTGCTCTGCTTGAGCAGTGCAATGTCACGCGCAAAGGCCTGGCCGAGCTTGAGGTCGCCCATGGCATGGCCGCCGTATTTCACCACGACGGTCTTGCCCTCGTAGCGCTGCATATAGGGAAGCGCCTGCGCGAGAATCCCCGCATCGTGGCTGAACCGGTCCGTCTCTGAAGTCTGATCTGTCATGGACGACCCAATCTGTTGGCAAAGCGGCGCAAAAAAGACCGCAACGGGTCTAGAACATCAATGCCCAAAGGAAAAGACGATTATGCCGCATTTGCGCATTGATCCAATTTGCGCTCTGCTGCGTTATCAGGCGTCAAAGATCGCCGGGGGCAAAACCGGCGGCGCGGCTCGCTTGGGAGGCAGACCAGTTCATGACCACGACAACGCCGTCCCAGGAGATATCAGATCTCATCGCCCGCTGCGCCCTGCGCGACCGGGCGGCGTTCCGTACGCTCTACGAACGCACCAGCGCGAAACTGTTCGGCGTCACCCTGCGTATCTTGAAAGACCGTTCGGAGGCCGAGGAGGCCATTCAGGAAGTCTATGTGAAGATCTGGCAGCGCGCCGATCGCTATGTGGCCGGCAATACCAGCCCGATCAGCTGGCTGGTCGCGGTAGCGCGCAACCATTCACTCGACATTTTGAGGGCCCGTCGCCCGGTCGCCGACGATATCGACGTGGCGCTCGAAATCCCCGACAGCGGTCCTACTCCGGAACGCGCCGCCGAGGATAATGATGAACGGGGCCGCATCGATTACTGCCTGGGCACGCTCGAACCCGTTCGTGCCGACGCGGTGCGCGGCGCCTACCTCGATGGCTATAGCTACGAGGAACTGGCGACGCGCTTCGCGGTGCCCCTCAACACGATGCGGACCTGGCTGCGCCGGAGCCTCATCAGACTGAAAGACTGTTTGACAGCATGAGCACGAGCGACGACATCGGCGGAGAGTTCGAAGGGCGCAACGCCCTGGTGGCCGAATATGTGCTCGGCCTGCTTTCGCCCCGCGAGCATGAGCGCGTCGGCCGGTTGATCGAGGCCGACCAGAACCTGCGCGCCGAGCGCGATTTCTGGGTGTCGCGCTTCGCAGCGCTCAATGCCGAATTCGAGGAAACCCCGGTTCCGCCCCATCTCTATGCCGCCATCGAGGCCCGGGCCTTCGGCGATGTCGTCAGGGCCAGCCGATCCTTGCCCTGGTGGGAGAGCCTGATGGTCTGGCGTTCCATTGCCGCCGGTGCGCTGGCCGTGGCCGTCGCCGCGGTCGGCTTCAACCTCATGCAGCCGCGCTTTGATGCCAACACCATGGCTGTCCAACTGGTGGCCGCCCTGCAGGCGCATGAGGGCAGCGGCATCGAATTCGTCGCGCTCTATGACGAAGGCTCGGGCCAGGTTCGCATCACCTCGCTCAAGGGCGCCGCGATCCCCGACAAGGATTTCGAGCTCTGGTACATCAACGGCGACCAGCCGGCGGTGTCCATGGGCGTCATCCCGGTCAACGAACGGCGCGAGATTACCGTCGATCCGGCCGTCATCGGCCCGGGCACGGTCCTGGCCGTCACGCTCGAGCAGACCGGCGGCTCGCCCACCGGCGTCGCCCAGGGCCCGATCGTCGCCGTCGGCTCGGCCACCCCGATCTGACGATCTGAGGCAGTAACGCGCCTCCTGTTGTGGGGGGACTGTTTACCTGGGACTTCTCCAGTCCGGTGCCTCGCCCCACCCCCACCCTCATTCCCTCCCCACAAGGGGGGAGGGAAGCCCGCGCAGTGCGCCTGATGATACCGGGGATGTTCTTTGCGAGTTGATCTGGCGCCTCCCTCCCCTTGATGGGGAGGGAATGAGGGTGGGGTGACGGGGAGCCGCCGAAGTACGTCGAAGGGATCACCGCCCTACGAAATCGGCCCCGGCAAAGTTTCACGTCAAACGCGAAATATAGGCTGAAACTGCCCGAAACCGGCCGAAACATCCGTCCGTATCTTCCCACGTCCCAGCCGAACAATGGGAACGAAACACAGGAAGGAACGACTAAATGAACCTCTCTCTCCGCGCCCTCTCCGTTGCCGCCATGCTGACCGTCGCCTCGCTCGGTGCTGCCATCGCTCAGGACAATCCGGAAGTCGGCGGCGCCGCCATGTATGCCGACAAGAACATCGTCGAAAACGCCGTGAACTCGGCCGATCACACCACCCTGGTTGCCGCCGTTCAGGCTGCAGGCCTCGTCGAGACGCTGTCGGGCCCGGGTCCGTTCACCGTGCTGGCGCCGGTCAATGCCGCCTTCGACGCCCTGCCGGCCGGCACGGTCGACACCCTGCTCAAGCCCGAGAACAAGGAAATGCTGTCGACGATCCTGGCCTGCCACGTCATCCCGGCCAAGGCGCTGTCGACCGATATCGTCGGCATGGTCGAAGCCGATGGTGGCAAGCATGTTGTCGACACGGTCGGCGGCTGCAAGCTGACCCTGGAAGCCAAGGACGGCAAGGTCACCGTGACCGACGAAAACGGCACGACCGCCAATGTGACCATTGCCGACGTGATCCAGTCCAACGGCGTCATCCACGTCATCGACGCCGTGCTGACCCCCAAGTCGGCCATGTAACAGCCCGGCCATCCGGTCGGCCTGTAACCAATGGCAGCGCCATAACGAATGGCGCTGCAAGAGAGGTCGGAACCGCTGACCTCTCACCACAGTTTGACGTGTCATTGATCGGGCGCAGTGCCTAGACTGGCCGTCGCACATACCCCGCGCTGCCGCCCGCATCCCCTCCTGCGGTCCCGGGCGCGGGGTCACTTCTGAAGGGAAGAGACCATGGTTGTCGATCGTCGTAACCTGCTGCTCGGCGGCACTGCCCTCGCTGCCCTGGCAGCCTTCGCCTATTTCCGCCCCATGGGCATCGCCCGCGCCGCCGAAGGCGACTTTCCCTACAAGCTGACCGAAGAGCAGTGGCGCGCCAAGCTCTCGCCCGAGGCCTATGTGGTCCTGCGCGAAGAGGGTACCGAACGCCCCTTCACCTCGCCTTTGCTCGATGAACACCGCGATGGCATCTTCGCCTGCGCCGGCTGCGACCAGCCGCTGTTCAAGTCCGAGACCAAGTTCGATAGCGGCACCGGCTGGCCCAGCTTCTACGATTTCATCCCGGGCGCCATCGGCACCACCGTCGACAACACCCTCGGCATGATCCGCACCGAAGTCCATTGCAGCAATTGCGGCGGCCATCAGGGCCACGTCTTCGAAGACGGCCCGGCCCCCACCGGCCTGCGTTATTGCATCGACGGCGTATCGCTGCAGTTCATCGCAGCCTGAGGGGCCTCTTCACCTCTCCCTTTGGGGGAGAGGTCGGCGGCGAAGCCGACGGGTGAGGGGGCCTTCCCCGCACACTTCACCCCGTAAGGGGGGGGGGCCCCCCCCCCCCCCAGACCAAAAGAACCACACACCGCCGCCGGGAGGGGGGGGGGGGGGGCCCCCCGCGCGCGGGGCCCCCCCCCCTTCCCCGCACACTTCACCCCGTAAGGCCCCCTCACCCGACCCGAAGACGGGTCGACCTCTCCCCCAGGGGGAGAGGTGCGCTTCGCGCGGGAAATCCAGCTTCCGCCCGCAGCATGCCTTGCGCTATACGGGTTCAAGCCACCTCCTCCCTCCCCGCGCGTGTTCCATGAAGCTCACCATCATCCAGACCGGCGAAGTTCCGCTGTCCCTGCGCGACCGCTTCGGTCCCTATCGCAAGATGTTCGAGACCATGTTCGACGGTACGGGGCAGGGCTTCAGCTACGACATGGTGCCGGTCTCCGACGGCGCACCCTTTCCTGATCCGGCGGAGCTGGACGCCATCGTCATCACCGGCTCGGCCGCCGGTGTCTATGACGACTATCCCTGGCTCGACCCGCTGCGCGCCTTCATCCGCAATGCCTATGGCCAGCGCACGCCCATGCTGGGGGTCTGTTTCGGCCACCAGATCATGGCCGACGCGCTGGGTGGCGATGTGCGCAAGTCCGAAAAGGGCTGGGGCCTCGGGCGACACAGCTACGCGGTCAAGGGACGTCCCGATTTCATGCGCACGGCGCCAGCGGCCCTGGCGGTCGCCTGCTCACACCAGGACCAGGTCATCACCCCACCTGCCGAGGCCGAGGTGATCCTCAGCTCCGACTTCACCCCCAATGCGGGCCTCGTCTATCGCAATGGCGCCGCGCTGAGTTTTCAGCCGCACCCCGAATTTGCCGATGACTATACGATCGCATTGGCCGAGTTGCGTCGCGGCAAGGCGCCCGATACGGTCGTGGAAACCGCGCTGGCATCGATTGCCAGGCCGTCCAATAGCGGCGACGTTGCCGGTTACATCGGACAATTCTTCAGAGGGCGCTGACATGGCTGTGGCGGAAAAGCTCAGTGTGGTCGATTCCTACCTGGATAATCTCGAACACCGGCACAAGGCGGCCATCGAAAGCCTGCGCTGGCTGATCCTGGACGCCGTGCCCGGGCTCTCCGAGCGCATCAAGTGGAATGCCCCCAGCTTCGGCAAGGGCGAGGACGACCGCATCACCATGCGCCTGCATCCCGGCGACCGGCTGCAGCTGATCCTCCATCGCGGTGCCAAGGCGGGGGCCGACGACCTGTTCCGCTTCGAAGACCCCGACAAGCTGATCGCCTGGGCCGCGCCCGACCGGGGCGTGGTGACCTTTGCCGACGAGGCCGACCTCAACGCCAAGTCCGAGGCTCTCCGGCCGGTGCTGCAGCGCTGGGTCGCCTGCACGACGCGGTAATCCGCCGGGCGAGCGGGGTAGGCTGAGAAGGCTAGCTCTCCAGCAACATCGCCACTTCCGCGCGCAGGTCGCGCAGGCCATCGCCCTTGAGCGACGAGGTGAGGATGACGCGCGGATGCGCCGCGGGGCGCTTTGTTATGGCGGCCTTGGTGGCCGATATCACCTTGGCCAGCTCGCCCGCCGAAGGCTTGTCGGCCTTGGTCAGCACGATCTGATAGCTCACCGCTGCCTTGTCGAGTTCGTTCATGACCGTCAGGTCATTGTCCTTGGGGCCGTGGCGGCCGTCGACCAGCACATAGACGCGGCGCAGGGTGGCGCGCCCGGTCAGGTACTGGTGGATCAGCTTGGTCCACTGCCGCACCTTGTCCTCGGGCGCCTTGGCATAGCCATAGCCGGGCATGTCCACGATGCGCAGGCTTTCGCTCTGGCTCTCGAAGATGTTGAGCTCCTGCGTGCGGCCGGGCGTATTGGAGGTGCGCGCCAGGCTCGATGTGCCGCACAGCGCATTGATCAGGCTCGACTTGCCCACGTTCGAGCGGCCGGCAAAGGCAATCTCGACCCTGTCCATCGGCGGCAGGTCGGCAATGCGCACACAGCCCTTGGTGAACAGGAACGGCCGCGCGAACATCAGGCGGCCGCGTTCGATCATGTCGGGGGCGTAGTCGATTTCGCTCATGCTGGTGCTCGCTTCAAACAATAAGCCCGCCGGATTGCGTCCGGCGGGCAGTAGCATTTCTCGCCTGATATGGCGATCAGGACTTGGTCGGCTCAACCGCCTTGGACTTGCGGAAGGCGCCCAGGATGTTGCCGAGCAGGTCCACCTCGGCGCCGTGGCGCTTCATGATGAAATACTGCTGGGTCACCGACAGCGTGTTGTTCCACGCCCAGTAGATCACCAGGCCCGCCGGGAAGGTGCCCAGCATGAAGGTGAAGATCACCGGCATCCAGTTGAAGATCATCGCCTGGGTCGGGTCCGGCGGCGGCGGATTGAGCTTCATCTGCACCCACATGGTGATGCCCATGATGACCGGCCAGATGCCCAGATGCAGGAAGCTGCCGACGAAGGGCAGGATGGTCGGATCCCACGGGATCAGGCCGAACAGGGTGAAGATATTGGTCGGATCGGGCGCCGCCAGATCCTGGATCCAGCCGAAGAACGGCGCATGGCGCATGTCGAGGCTGATGAAGATGACGGTATAGAGCGAGAAGAACACCGGGATCTGGATCAGGATCGGCCAGCAGCCGCTGAGCGGATTGATCTTTTCCTTGCGGTAAAGCTCCATCATCGCCTGCTGCTGGGCCGGCCGGTCGTCCTTGAGACGCTCCTGGATCGACTTCATCTCCGGCTGCACACGGCGCATCGCGGCCATTGATGCATAGGAGCGATTGGCCAGCGGGAAGAACAGCGCCTTGACGATAACCGTCACGCAGAGCACGGCGACGCCGAAATTGCCGATGATCCCATAGAGGAAGCTCAGCAGGTAATACATCGGCTTGGTGATGAAGTGCAGCCAGCCCCAGTCGATCAAGAGCTCCAGCCGGTCAAAGCCATACTCGGTCTGGTAGGCGCTGATGACCGATTCTTCCTTGGCGCCGGCAAACAGGTAGCTCTCATGGGTAACCGTAGCGCCGGGCGCGACCGCGACCGGCGTCGTTTCGACGAAGCTGGTCTGGTAGTCGTCAAAGCTGCCGGTATTCTTCCAGGAGAACAGGGCATTCATGCCCGCGCCGGCCTTGGGCATGACGGCAGTTGCCCAGTATTTGTCGGAGAAGCCGAGCCAGCCGCTGGTATTGTCGAACCGCGCCTGCTGTTCCTTCTGCAGGTCGGTATACTTCTTGGACACCAGGTTGTTCGAACCCAGCACGCCATGGGGGCCTTCATGCTGGATGAAGAAATTGGCGACCTTGGGCGTGCCCTGCCGCTCGACGCGGGCATAGGGGAACAGCGAGACGTCGGTGGTGCCGGTATTCTCGATCGATTGGGTGACCGTGAACAGGTAATGCTCGTCGACCGCGAAGGTGCGGCGGAAGATCAGGCCCGCGCCATTGTTCCACACCAGGGTGACCGGAGTGGCGGCCGTCAGCGTGGTGGCATCGCCTTCGACGGTCCAGACGCTGGTGCTGTCGGGAACGGCGATGGTTGCGCCGGCGGCCGGAACCCAGCCCTGCTCGGCAAAGTAGGCATGCGGTGCACCCGCCGGCGTCAGCAGCGTAATGATCGGCGAGGTCGGATCGACCGTCTCGCGATACTGCTTGAGTTCGAGATCATCCAGACGGGCGCCGGTGAGGTTGATCGAGCCGTGCAGATCCTCGGTGTCGATGACGACCCGGCTGCTCGCGGCAATCGCGGCGGCGCGGTCGGCATAGGTAGCGGTGCCGTCGGCGGCAACCGCGCCCGGCGTGCCAGCGGCGGTGGTCGTGGCGGCGGGGGTGGCCAGCGCGGCTTCCGCTTCAGCCTGTGCGGCGGCGACCTGGGCCTGTTCCTGCTGGCGCTGCAGCTGTGGCCCGGCCACGAAGAACTGCCAGCCGAACAACACGACCATGCTGAGCACGATGGCCAGGTTGATGTTGCGATTGTTTTCCATTATCTCGGTTTCCGTGGGCCGCGGCCGGAAGAAGGTCGCTCGTCGGACGACCTGGGTGCATGCACGCGTGTGATCAGCGCGCCCAGGTCGGCAACAAGCTTGGTAAAGGGTTCGCTGAGGGCTTCCCGTCGTCCGACCAGCACATAGTCATGCTGAGCGACAAAGTCACGCGAACATGCTGTCACAGCGGCCCGAAGGCGACGTTTTATGCGATTGCGCTCGGGGGAGTTGCCGGTCTTCTTGGTGACCGTGAAGCCGATGCCGGGTTCGGCATCTGCCACCGCGATGGACTGTAGTCCAAACGCAGAGCGCCCGGCGCGATTGCCCCGGGCAGCCCTTTGAAACTGGGAACGCTTGGTCAGCCGGCGCAGGGCGCCAGGCTTCTGCTCGCTGGCCGTCATCCGGCCAATCGGCCTTAGGCCGTGAGCTTCTTGCGGCCGTCGCGGCGGCGCTTGTTGATGATTGCGCGGCCGTCCTTGGTGGCCATACGGGCACGGAAACCGTGGCGGCGGGCACGCACGAGCTTGGACGGCTGGTAAGTACGCTTCATGACATCAAACCGCGCCTGGCACGGTTCCTCTAGTTTGGCTCTGCACAAGCAGGAATTTCAGACACACATCAAGCGCCAGGCGCCAACGGTGCGGGTTGGTGGGGTCTATAGGGAAAACTCGTCGGCAAGTCAACGCGCGCAACGCGACTTCCTTGCCGCTGTTGACCCGTTGTTTTCGGGGCGATATCGCCGCATAAAGTTCTCCCCACCTATTCTGGCCGCCGGCGGTAATGGCAGACATTTCAAAACCCGATCTC
>CBFGMY010000101.1:0-14701 GCA_965650055.1 uncultured Devosia sp. | reverse complement strand
TGCGGGAGCAGGATTTGAACCTGCGACCTTCAGGTTATGAGCCTGACGAGCTACCGGGCTGCTCCATCCCGCGTCAAGGGCGTCAGACGGTGCCGGTAAGATCACCATCAGTGCGACCGTGGTCGCGACGTGAGGGGTATATAGGGGGTCGGGCGGCATAGCTCAACCCTAAAAGGATGCTCCGTGACGCTTTTTTGACGCCACGATTTTCTCTTCTCGCCGCCTGTCAATGTCGGCGACATCGGCTAGTGTGCCCTCGCCTTCCATACCAGCTCCCGAGATCGCCGATGAAATTGAAGCCACTTGGCCGCACCGACCTTGAGGTTACCGAGATTTGCCTGGGCACCATGACCTGGGGCAGCCAGAATACCGAGGCCGAGGGCCATGCCCAGATCGACATGGCGCTCGATGCCGGCGTCAATTTCATGGATACCGCCGAGCTCTATGCCGTTCCGGGGAGCCCCCAGACCTCCGGCCGCACCGAGGAGATCATCGGCACCTGGCTTGAGAAATCAGGCAAGCGCGACAAATGGATCATCGCCTCCAAGATCGGCGGGGGCGGCACCAGGTTCCTGCGCGACGGGCGCCGCGCCGACGGCCCCTCGATCCGCACCGCCTTCGAGCAGAGCCTGCGCCGGCTCAAGACCGACTACCTCGATCTCTACCAGATCCATTGGGCCAGCCGCGGCAGCTACAACTTCGACGGCTCCTGGACCTATGCGCCGCACAAGCAGGAAACAGCCGACGTTCTGGCCAATCTCGGGGAGATGCTCGAAACGCTCGGCGACCTGATCAAGGAGGGCAAGCTCCGCCATGCCGGCGTCTCCAACGAGACCACCTGGGGCATCGGTCAATGGCTGCGCCTCGCCGAGGCCAAGGGCCTGCCGCGGCTAGTGTCGGTGCAGAACGAATACAATCTCCTGCGTCGCCATTTCGATCTCGACCTGGCCGAACTCAGCCACCATGAACAGGTCGGGTTACTGGCTTACTCGCCGCTGGCCGGCGGCCTGCTCACCGGCAAGTACAATGACGGCCAGGTTCCCCCCGGCAGCCGGCTCGACTACCAGAAGGCGTTCTGGCGGCTCAACGAGCATTCCGAGGCGGCTGTGAAACAGTACCAGGCACTGGCGGCTCGCCACGGCCTCGACCCGGCACAGATGGCCATCGCCTTTGCCCTGACCCGCCCGTTCATGACCTCGGTCATCATCGGCGCCACGAGCACAGCGCAACTGGCCAACGCCCTTGGCGCGGCCGAAGTGACGCTTACGCCCGAACTCCTCACCGAAATCGACGCCCTACATCGGCGGTATCCGCGGACGATCTGAGCCGGCTTACTGCCGGCGTTTCGGACTCGTCCGGCTCTGGTGGCTGTGGCCCACCCCCACCCTCAATCCCTCCCCACAAGGGGGAGGGAAGCCCGCGCACCGGTCGCGGAGGTATCGAGACAATCCTTGCAGGTCGATCTGGCGCCTCCCTCCCCTTGATGGGGAGGGATTGAGGGTGGGGTGACGGGAGCCACCGAAGTCCGATGCGCAGACAGAGATTCCCGCTTTCGCGCCAGCGTGGCCCTGAGCTATGAGAATCGGGCGCACATTGGGGGCGCGTGTGGAGTGCCTGCCTTGTCGACGACGCTGATCTCCACCCTGTTCCCGCTGATTTGCTACTTTGCCTACAATATCATCGTGCCGATGGTGGAGCGCTGGCGGCCGTCGCTGTCGACCATCATGAACATGCAGCGCCGCCGCTGGGTCGCCAACGCGGCCGTGCGCGAGTCTCCGTTCGACGCAATCCTGTCGGGCAATATCATGGGCTCGGTGAGCTTCCTCGCCTCGACGGCCGTGCTGCTGATCCTGGCCATCTTCGCCGTCTTCGGCCAGGTACCCGCGCTGATGGAGGCGCTCGGTTCCCTGTCGCTCAACCGCACCTACACCACCCTCGATGTGCAGCTCCATCTGCTGGTGATGTTGGTCATGTTCGTGCTGGCCTTCTTTGCCTTCACGCTGTCGCTGCGCCAGTTCAACCACTTCTGCATCATGCTGGGCGCCATCGACCACTCTGCCCCGACCTCGGAGGAGGAGATCGACGCCATTACCCGCATGAATGCGCTGGGGGCCAAGAACTTCAACAGCGGCATCCGCGCCTACTACTTCTCGGTCTCGACGGTCGCCTGGTTCGTCTCCGAATGGCTGCCGATCGCTGCCTGCATCGCCACGATCGCCATCCTGGCGCATCGCGAGTTCTTCTCGTCCTCGCACCGCACCGCCGCCTCCGCCGCAATCATCGCGGCAAGGCGCCAGGCCGAAAAGACCAGGTAGGCTACTTGGTCTTGGTCTTGCCGGTGCTCGGCGTCGAGGGCCCGGTCAGCCGGGCCAGATTGTCTGCGGCCAGCTCATAACCCTGGTCGGCGGCCTGCTGGTAATAGGCGATCGCCCGGTCGCGGTCGGCCGGCACGCCCAGGCCGTTTTCGTAGATATGACCGAGATTGTTGAGCGCAATCGGCTGATCGCTGTCGGCCGCCAGCTGCGTCCACTTGATGGCTTCGTCATAGTCAACGTCGGTACCCAGACCGTCGAGATACAGCAGCCCCAGATTGACCGCGGCGCGCATTTCCCCGCCTTCGGCGGCCTGCCGATAGAGCTCGAGCGCCCGTTTGTAGTCCTGCTTGACGCCGCGGCCATCCTCATAGAGCAGCGCCAGGTTGTGCTGGGCCAGCGCCAGGCCCTGATCGGCGGCCTGCTGGTAGAGCTCTGCGGCCGCGTCGACATCGGCCTCGACGCCCAAGCCATTCTCCAGCAGGAAGCCGAGATTGTTCTGCCCATACATGTCGCCCTGGTCGGCGGCGAGCCGGTAGAGCTCGGCAGCGCGCGCCGGATCTGCCGGCTGGCCAGTGCCATCCTGCAGCAGCTTGCCCAGATTGACCTGGCCCGACGCATCGCCCTGGGCCACCGCCAGCTCGAACCATGCCGCCGCGGCGACGTAGTCACGCGGCACGCCCAGCCCCTCCTGATACATCAGCCCCAGATTGGACTGCGCCTTGCTCATGCCCTGCTCGGCCGCGGCGCGGTACCAGCGCGCCGCCTGCGTATAGTCCTGCTCCAGTCCCTCGCCGAAATCGTAGCTGAGGCCCAGGCTGTTCTGCGCCAGCGCGAAGCCGGCTTCGGCGCCCTGCGTCAGAAGCTGTGCGCCGCGCTCCATATCCACGTCGACGCCATCGCCCGTCGTCAGCATGTCGCCATAGATGGCCAGCGCCACCACATTGCCGGCAGCGGCCGCTTCCTCGAACAGCGGTACGGCCTTGCTCGTATCGCCGGCGGCGAAATAGGCGCGCGCCAGCCAACCCTTGACCTGTGCGGAACCGGGCTCATCTTCCAGCGCCGCCATGCAGGCGGCGATGGCCGCGTCGGTATCGATCTCCCAGCTTTCCCGGCCGATATCCTCAACGCCGGTCTCGAACTGGCTGGCCGCTGCAGCCGCGCAGGCGTCGAAGGGCCGCTCTTCCGTCGCCGACGCCCCAATGGCCGCCAGCATCACCAGTGCCAGCCCCAACAGCCCGCGCCGCAGCGACTTCAATCCAGCCATGAAACCCGTCTCCTCCAACCCCAGCCGCGAACGCACTTTATCCGAGCGACGCCACGGAGCAAGCGGGGCTAAGCGGTGAGGTGAATGCGCAGGAACGCCGCGACATCCGCCAGCACTGGCGCGATGCCGCGTACCGGCCGGCTCAGCGCCAGCAGCGGCTCGGCATGCCCGAGCCTGGGGTAATGGGCTTCGTCCACCGTCACGCCGGCCTCGCGCAGGCACTGTGCCAGTGCGACGCTGTTGCGCGGCAGGACCAGTCGATCCTTGCCGCCATGGCCCAGTAGCATGGGCGGCGAACCCGGCGTTACGTGGTTGATCGGCTGCGTGGCCCTGGGGTCGCGCACCGCTCCGAATGTGCGCAGGCTGATCGGTCCGTCGAACGGGAAAAAATCATACGGCCCCGACAACCCCACCACGCAGCGCACCCGCTCGATCAGCCCGGCGCGCCTGAGATAGGCACCGTCGAGCGCCAGCATGGCGGCGTTGTAGGCCCCCGCCGAATGGCCCATCAGCGCCATCCGCCGCCCATCGCCGCCATACTGATCTATGTGCTCGGCCACCCAGGAAAATGCGGCCGCTCCATCCTCGACAAAGCCCGGATATTCGACCTCGGGCACCAGGCGGTAGTCGGCGATGACGGTGACATAGCCCAAAGCCGCCAGCGCCCGCCCGGCAAAGCCATAATTGTGCCGGTCGCCATCCATCCATGACCCGCCATAGACGAAGAACACCACCGGCAGCGGTCCCTCGGACTTTCGTGGCGCATAGATATCGAGCTTGTGACGAGCCGCCGGACCATAGGCGACATCCCGCGCCACCAGGCGCGAACCGCGGTCCTTGGGAATGAGCGTATTGAAAAGACTGAGAAGGGAGAGGGCCATGCAAGTTCCGCGTTCGCCCTAGTTACGCGCGAACCCACACAAATGTTTCGCTTCGCGGCACCGGGTCAAGCCCGCAGAGACGCGACCGATATGACCGCAAGCGCGGCAGAAACCTACGCGGCCCAGTGGGGCACACATGACCGCAAGCGCGGCGCAGCCGCAGCGCGGCCAAGGGATGACGCAGTGCGCTAGCAATGCGACATTACTTGACCTTGACATTCATCTAATCGCGCCGCTTTATGCGCCCAGCAAGCTCCACCTGACCCCGTCGCGCCACCATGCTCGTCTGTCAATGCAACATGATCACATCCAAGGAGATCGAGGATATCGTCCTCGATTTGCTCAACGCTGATCCCTGGCAGCTCGTGGTTCCGGCCAAGGTCTATTCCGAGCTCAATCGTCGCGCCAAATGCAGCGGCTGCGTGCCGAATGTGGTGGACATTATTGTTCGCGTCACCGAAAACTACCACTCGCAGCAAGCCCAACAGTCTGGCGACGTCGTTTCGCTTCCGACTGGGCTCGAAAAGCTCAAGCAGCAACGGAGTGGAGTACGTCGTGAAAGGCGAAGCACAGGTCATCGAGCGGCTTAACGAAGCCCTCTTTCTCGAACTGGGTGCAGTCAACCAGTATTGGGTCCATTATCGTCTTCTCGACGACTGGGGCTACAAGAAGCTGGCCTCCAAGGAACGCGCCGAATCCATTGAAGAGATGCATCATGCCGATCGTCTGATCGAGCGCATCATCTTCCTCGAAGGTCACCCCAACCTGCAGCGCGTCGCGCCGCTGCGAATCGGCCAGACCATCAAGGAAGTGCTGGAAGCCGATCTTGCCGGCGAGTATGACGCCCGCGCGGCCTACAAGGCCAGCCGCGAACTCTGCGAACAGCTGGGCGACTATGTGTCCAAGAACCTGTTCGAGGCGCTGCTGACCGACGAGGAAGGCCATATCGACTTCCTCGAAACCCAGCTCGATCTGCTCTCCAAGATCGGCGAAGAAAAATACGGCCAGCTCAATTCGGCCTCCGCTGACGAAGCCGAGTAAGCCATCCCCAATTGCCTTGAACCGCCCGGTCATCGACCGGGCGGTTCCGTTTTGCGCTAGAGGTTGGCGGCAACCTCGATGAGAAAGCCACCGGGCGTCATGCAGTAAAAGCCGACGCTGCCGGTGGGGCCGCGCTTGTGGAACTGGACGTCGCCCGTTTCGACGCCGGCATCGGTCAGTTCGGCATGCTTGTCGCGAACCGCTGCCTCGTCGGCGACGAAAAAGCCCAGGTGAAAGTTGCGGGAATAGGCGACGACCTCGCCCTTGGCGGGAACCATGAGGTTGAAGACGAAGCCGTGGCCGTCGTCGAGGACAGCGAAGGCATCGTTGCGATTGGCGAGGACGGTAAAGCCAAGAAAGCGCTCGAAGAACGCAATGGTGGCGCCGACATCGACCACCGCCAGGTTGGCGTGATTGAGTTTCATGTTGTGTCTCGGTTGAGTTTTCTGGTGTGATGGCAGGCGCAAGAGCGCCCAGGCGGCGCGCGCGCACGTTTTTCACCAATGGAAGAGCGGTACATCGGGACCTCGACAAGCAAGACCATCCCGGAAACATTCCAGGACGAACTTGCCGTGGGTCCTTCGCGTCTACGACGCGGGACAGATCCCTATGAGGGATCGGTAGACACCGGACTTACCATACCGGCTTTGCTTTTCGGCTAGCGCGCGCTTCCTACTATGGGCGCGCCGGCCAATCAAGGGAGGCGCTGCGGCGCTACGCGACAGCATGACCTGGCACACTGGCCGCCTTATCGACCACGTCCATCTGCGGGCGCGGAACTTCAGCACCACGCGCTACTTCTACGAAAAGGTGCTGGCGGCTCTCGGCATCCGCATCGAACAGCAGGGCCAGGGCTGGTTCCAGGTCGACGAGCTGTTCGTCGACGCGGCTGATGCAAAGACCATCCCGACCCACATCCACCTGGCCTTCCAGGCCAAGGATCGGGACATGGTCGACGCCTTCTACAAGGCCGCCCTGACGGCCGGCGGATCCGACAATGGCAAGCCGGGCGAACGTCATTACCACCCGGGCTACTATGGCGCCTTTGTGCTGGATCCTGATGGCAACAATATCGAGGCCGTCTTCCACGGCCCGGTCCGCCGCTCGGCCGACTCGGTCAGGGTCGATCCGGCGTAGGACTTACCAGGGTACGACCGTCACCTCCGGCCATACCGACCGGATCCGCGCCCCCTTGGTCTCATGGGTCAGTCTGTTATCGCCAACTGGATTGGGCGTGACGCGAAAGGCGAACATGTCCTCGAGGCCGAACGGCGCATCGATGGTCAGGCCACCATCGGTATCCAGCCGCGCCGCCACGGCGTGGGTCTTGGAGGCGTAGCGCAACAGGCTCTCGGGAGCCGATGCAAGCGGCGCGAACGGAAAACCGAACTTCTGTTCAAACCACAGATGCACCCGCGCCTGGTTTCGCGGCTGCACCGGAACGGGCAAGGCGTCCAGTGCGTGGTCGATGGCCTTGATGACCCGATCCTCCGCCTCCCAGGTCAAATCAGTATCGAAATAGATGACGTCGATATCGTTGACCCCATGCAGCGTCGGCCGGTCCGTCAGGCTATTCCACACGCAATTGTAGATCGCGCCCGAAACCAGCCAGGCGTCGGGAATGTCCAGGTCCCTGATCGTGGTGAGCACGCGCATCAGCGTCGGCTCGCCCCGGATGATCGCTTCGAGCGCGGCACGCTGGGTAGCGCCGTCGGCGCCGGAGAATCGGAGATGGTTAGGGTTGGGCATTAGATGTGCTGAGCTTCAGGTCAGGCCGAGTCGAGAGCGGTGATTTTCGAGAACCGGAGCGGAGCGTACACCAGTACGTGAGCACCGGAAGCGCAGAAAATTGCCGCTCGCAGACCGGCATCACCTGAAGATCAGCGCATCTAATTCTCGATCGGCTGGAACATCGCGTTCATCTGTTCGACGATCTGGTCCATCGGAGCCACCGCGTCGGGCAGTTGCTCGGGTAAATCGGGCACCGTGGCGACATAGGGCACCCCGCTCGGAAACGCCCCGAACATCTGGAAAAACGCCACCATGTCGGCGAGCACAGGCATGCGCCAGCGCCACAGCGCGCCCATGGCCAGCACCGGCTCCATATGGCCGAACCCGTCATAGTAGCGCGTGGTCACCCACACCCCATTGTCCTTGAGCTTCTGCGCAAACCGCTCGGTATTCTGCATGCGCACGATCGGATCGGTCGTGCCGGTGGCCAGATACATCGGCGGCGCTTCTGATGTCACCAGGGCAATCGGCTGCGTGCCTTCAGGATTGGGCGCCTTGCCGAAAACGTCGCGCACCTCGTTGTACTCGAACGGGTAGAAGTCGAACGGTCCCGACAGTGCGGCCACGCCGTTGATCGGCATCGTGACGCCGAATTCGCGCAGGAAAGACGGATCGAGCGCCAGCATGACCGCGTTATAGGCGCCGGCCGAATGCCCGGCGAGAAACAGCCGGTTGGGGTCGCCGCCATAGGTGGCGATATTGTCCTGCACCCAGCTGAGCGCCGCCGCGCTGTCATAGAGAAAATCGGGATAGGCCACTTCGGGGTAAAGCCGGTAATCGGCGATGACCACGACAAAGCCGCGCGAGGCCAGCGCCTGGCCGACAAACTGGTATTCGTACTTCTCACCCCGGCTCCAGCCGCCGCCATAGATGAAGAAGACCACCGGCGCGAGCGCGCCGATCTCGGTGGGCGCATAGACGTCGAGCTTGTGGCGCGGTCCGTCGCCATAGGCCGCGTCCGCCACCACCTTGGCGGTGCCGCCATCCATGGCCGCAGGCAGGTTGAACGGATCCATGATGGACACGGCATGGGCAGCAGCGCTGGGAAGGACGACGCTGGCAAGCAGGCCAGCAATGACGGCGCGACGGGACGGCAGGAAGGAGTTGGGCATGGACACGGGCAATAAATGTTATGGAGCCGCCTGATAGCGGCCAATGCAGGGGATTTTGTGACGGGTTCGGCATCGCCGAATGGGCGAGGGCAGGCGCCTCACAATGGTTGGAGACTGGCCTGCCCTCTACTTAAGCTCGATAAAACTGCTCCCAAACCGTTAACGACAGGTTAACGTTTGAGCGCTTCCAGCAGTCTTCCAGAAATGTATCCGTCAGCCGGCAGGCCGGCCTGGGATTGGTAGGCCAGCACGGCGGCGCGCGTCTTCGGCCCGACGACACCATCGGGCGAACCCACGTCATATCCGGCCCGTGCCAGCAGGGTCTGCAACTCAGCGCGCTGCGCCTTGGTCAGGGCATAATCGCCCGCCGGCCATGGCGTCGCAAAGCTGCCGCCACCGATGATGCGATCGGCCAGATGACCCACCGCCAGCGCGTAGCTGTCCGAATTGTTATAGCGCTTGATGACCTCGAAATTGGGCAGCAGCAGGAAAGCCGGGCCATTGGCGCCGGCGGGGGTATAAAGCCGCGCCACATCGCCGGGTCGCGGAAACGGCTTTCCCGATACGCGCTGAATGCCCATGGCCTGCCACTGGCTGAGCGGCGCCCGCTCCAATTGCCGTGCCGCGGCAAAATTGAAGCCGCTGGGCAGCTTGATCTCGTAGCCCCAGGTCTCGCCCGGCCGCCAGCCGAAGCTGTTGAGATAGTTGGCCGTCGAACCCAGCGCATCCTGCACCGAGTTCCAGATATCCTTGCGGCCGTCACCATTGTAGTCGACCGCGTAGCGCATGAAGCTCGACGGCATGAACTGGGTGTGGCCCATCGCGCCGGCCCACGAGCCTGTCATGTTACCGGCGCTTACATGCCCATCCGAAACGATGCGCAGCGCCGTCAGCAGCTCCTCGCGGAAAAAGTCGGGCCGATAGCCGCCCTCGGTCAGCGTCGCCAGGGCATGGATGGTGTTCTCGCCGCCCATGAAGCCGCCGAAATTGGTTTCCATGCCCCAGATGGCCAGCACGAATTCGGGCTGCACGCCCCAGCGCTGCTGCGACCCGGTCAGCGTCTGGCTCCACTCCGCGCGCATGGCCTGGCCCTTCTGCGCCTGCGCTGCGGTGACCCGCTTGTCGATATATTGCTGCACCGTCTGAGAGAATTCGGGCTGCTTGCGGGTCAGCTCCATGACCTTTGGAATGTAGCTATAGCCCGAAAATGCCGCCTCGAAAGCGGCGCGACTCACACCTCGCGCCTCGGCCTGCGGCCATAGCCCGCGCACGAAATCGGCGCTGTTGGCCAGGCTTGGCGCAACCGCAGAAAAACTCAGCGCGGCCGCGGTGGCCAGCGCGAGGAGATGACGCAGTCGGGCAATGGTCCTGCCACTGGAAGTAAACATGACGGGCCTCGTGATACGCAAAAAACAGAAGTCACGGCGCGCCGGCTGTGCCGCAACTGGCGCGTATCACTATTTTAACCCACCAAATTAAGATCGACTTAAGGCAAAGACCCGCCAGCGATCACGAAACGGTCAGGCTGGCGCCTCTCCAGCCGCCGGCAGCAGCTTGCCGCTCTTGCCTGGCACATAGCTGACGCGCGGTGTCGGCGTCTGGATGCCGCGCTCGTCGAACAGCCGCATCACCAGCTCGCTATAGAGCCGCCCGGGCCCCCATTGCTTGCCGGCCAGCGTCTTGATGCGGGCCCGCAGGCTCATCGAAGCCGGCGTGATGGCGATCAGCCCCTGCAGGTCGAGTTCGTCGAGAATGACATCCCGATGCTCGGCGATTTCCATCACCTGCGCGAAGGCGTCGCGCATGGTCTGCTTGACCTCCTCGATGTCGCTGTCGCGCGCCACTTCGAACTCGGCCACGTAGAACGAGAAGCCACGCACCATGTTGCTGACCTGGTCGACCGACGAGAACGGGATCAGGTGCACGGTGCCGCTCATGTCGCGGATGGTCACCGAACGGATGGTCAGCTTCTCCACCACGCCCGAGCGGCCGGCCGCCTCGACCACATCGCCCTCGTTCATGATGTTCTCGAACTGGATGAAAATGCCGGTGATGATGTCCTGCACCAGCTTCTGCGCGCCAAAACCGATGGCGAGGCCGATCACCCCCGCGCCGGCCAGCAACGGCGCGATATTGACCCCGATCTGGGCCAGCGCCAGCATCAGTCCGAACACCACCAGGGCAATGGTGAAGGCGTTCTTGAACAGGTTCAGCAGCGTTTTCTCGCGCGCCGTCGGCGTCTTGCCGATGCTGGTATTGAGCCGGTATTCGACCCAGCTGGCCACCACCACATGCAGCACGATGCAGACCAGGATGATGAGCGCGGCCGAGATCACGGAGCCCGCCACCTGCTGACCACCCGCGCTGCCGATCCAGCCGACGAAATCGAACAGGGCCCAGGCCTGGGCGATAGCAGCCAGCACGCCCGCGATGACCACCCAGCGCACCACCTGCATGACGGTCGGCACGAAGGCCTGTAGTCGCGCCTCGAGCAAGGGAAGCCGCGCCTTGACGTCCTCGGGCAGCCGCAGGCCCGCGCTGACAAAGCGCGAGATGAAGCCGACAATGACGATACCGACCAGGATGGCGATGACCGACTGCACCGTCGCGCCCAGCATGAACGGCAGCGCCTGCTCGGGATTGGCAAACCACACCACCAGCAGCGTGATCAGGTAGACGATGGCCACCACATGCCAATATTGCCCCAGCACCACCAGCAGCTGGCCTGTCCCGTCATGGCCGCGCCGCTCGGCGATCCCGCTCAGCCAGATGCGCACATCGTCCTTGTTTTGCAGCACGATGACAATGCCGATGGTGACGGCCGTCGCCATGACCAAAACCTGCGCCGCCGACGCGGCGCCCACCGACAGGTTGGCGGCAAGCAGTGGCGCGACGAACAGGAAGGTATAGCCGATCAGCGAAATGACCCGGCCAAGCCAGAAATACCAATAGGCAGCGTTGCTGTCGCCGACCGGCACCAGCCGCAGCGCCTCGAACCGCGGCGCCAGGATCGACCGTATCGTCAGCTTGCTGAGCTCGACCAGCAGAAATGCGTTGAGCAGGAGCGACTGGTTGATGCCCATCCGGCCGGTGGCCCCGACCAGCAGGGCCACCACATTGCCGATGGCCCAGGCCAGGAGAACCGAGCCGAGATCCACCAGCGCCGAGGCCATGGCCCCAAGGATACGCGACACCCAGCCCCGTCCAGCAACGCGCCGGGCGATGATCCCCTGCGCCCACAGCACGATGATGCGGAAGGCCAGGAAGCTGCCGAACAGGCCCGCCGCCGTCAGCACGACACCAACCGCAGCGTCTCGCAGGGCGTCGAGATCGCCATCCAGCGTTCCGCTCAGCCCTTGCTGCAGATCGACGAATACCTGGCCAAGCGCCTTGAGCGTGGCAGACGTCCCCTCGGCCGCCGCCCGCGTATACTCGGCCAGCTGGCGCACGATGCTGAGATCGGGCGGCGCGTCGGCGGGCACATCGGCCTCGGCATCGGCTCGCTTCAGCCGCTCGATCAGCGCAGCGCGGGTCTGCTCGTTCTCGATGATGCGGATCAGCTCGTTGAGATCGGCGTCGCTGGTCGCGGTAGCCGCCGCCGGCTCGGGCGTGATACCCGGAACCTGCGCCAGCGCGGCGACGGGCGAGAACAGCAGCAGAAGCAACAAGAACACGGTGCGCATTGGGGGGTATCCAGGCAATTCGACGGAAATAGTCGGATCGAGACGAGGCAATGTTACCTGCCTGTTGAATGTGGATACGCTGAGGCGACAAGAAGGTTCAATCGTCCCGACAGCTTTCCGCCCATCCAAGGAGCGCAAAATGAACCCGCATGACGACGACCTTGTCATTTTCGAACGCGACGGGACGCCGCCGCTGCCCACGCCCGAGCGCTCGGGACACGTCGCGCATGCTGGCGCCGACATCTGGTTTGCCAGCATCGGGCGGGGCCAGCCGGTCATCCTGCTGCACGGCGGGCTCGGCCATTCCGGCAATTGGAGCCACCAGGCCTCTGCCCTCGTCGCCTCAGGCTACCGCGTCATCCTGATCGACAGCCGCGGCCACGGTCGCAGCACGCGGGATACCAGGCCCTATAGCTACGAGCTCATGGCCGGCGATGTGCTTGCCGTCATGGATATGCTCGACATCGACCGCGCCGCCCTTGTCGGCTGGAGCGACGGCGCCTGCACAGCCCTGATCCTGGGCGCGCAGCATCCCGAGCGCGTCGAGAGCGTGCTGTTCTTCGCCTGCAACATGGATCCGAGCGGAACGCTGCCCTTTGTGCCCACGCCACTGATTGATCGTTGCTTTTCTCGCCACCGGAAAGACTATGCAGCGCTGTCCGCAACACCCGACCATTTCGACGCCTTCGTCGAAGCCGTGGGCCAGATGCAGCGCACAGAGCCCAACTACACGGCGACCGATCTTGCGCGCATCAGCGTACCGGTCACCATTCTTCACGCCGAAGGTGACGAGTTCATCAAACCCGACCATGCCCGCTACCTGGCCGACACCATACCGGGCGCCAGGCTGGTGACCCTGCCCGGCGTCACCCATTTCGCGCCCTTGCAGCAGCCGGAATTGTTCAATGCGGCAATGCTGGATTTCCTGTCGGGAACGTAAGCCAGCCTCGGAATGCGCGCTCTCACACGACCGCTGGCGTCACGCTGAGGATGCCCCCCGCAAGGACGCAATTGACCATCCGGCAGCATCCAGGCGACCTCACCATGCCGCGGCATGCTGTGGTCACCGAAGCCGCAATTGGCGATCAGTACGCTCTGGTGAAGCCGCCATCCTGCAGGAGATTGATGCCGGTCAGGTGGTCCGACACGTCCGAGAGGAGCATCTCGATCGTTCGAGCCGCTTCCTCTGGAGTGCCATATTTGCGCAGCGGTACGTTCTCGGTGTCCCCCGACAGAACGTCCTGCAGGGACATGCCACCGGCATCGGCACGCGCCTGGAGCACGCCGAGATAGTGGGGCGTAAGCGTGCCGCCGAAAGAGACCGTGTTGACATGGATGCCCTGCGGTCCGAGCGCGAAAGCAAGGGTCTTGGCCTCGGCAAGCCAGGCGGTGCGCAGCACGTTGCCGGTCGCGTAGTGGCCGAGAACCTGGGCGGAGGAAATCCCTGACACAATCACCACCTTCGCCCGGCGCCCCTCGGCAGGGTTCGGACGCATGCGGGAGATCGCCGCCTTGAGCACGCTGAGCGGGCCGATGAAGCTACCCTCGAAGAGGGCGTCCCAGGCCTCGGGCTCGGGGAGCGGTTCATTGGTGCGGGCCGGCTGCGGCGGCATGATCACGGCGCCGTCGATGGCGTGGTCGAGGCCTGCAAGGGCCACTGCGAAGTGTGCTACCGAGCTGCGGTCGGTCATGTCGACCTCGAGCGCTTGAAAGCGGCCCGGATCGGCGGCGCCGAGATCGGATATCAGTTGATCCATGGCCACCCGATTGCGACCGGCCAGAACAAGGCCATGCCCGGCTCCGGCAAGCCGCCGACAGAGCGGAGCGCCCATGCCTCCGGTTGCTCCCGTTATCAAATACCGCAACATAGCGCCCCCTGCTTCCAGGCAGACATGGTTTGGCCATCGCTCGATCGCCCGGAAAACCGGCAAGCCGCCGGCCTGGCCCCGTTCCGGCCGGGAAGATCGACGATCCGTCCACGGCCGCGGAGCCCGAAACCAGCCAACCACATGCGGTCGAGGAAGTCACGCAGAGCCCGGAAACGACAAAACCCCCCACCGTTTCCGGTGAGGGGTTTTGAATTTCATTCGACATTGTATTTGAGAACCATACGTTTTTGGCAGACCTTGCAGCGACCTACTCTCCCAAGCCTTGAGACTTAGTACCATTGGCGCAGAGGAATTTGACGGTCGAGTTCGGGATGGGATCGGGTCTTGGGCTCCTCGCAAATACCACAAGGTCAGCGAAAAACGTATGATGTGAATTCTGGTTTTGTTATTTGGACATTCGCTTTCCCATGCAAGAAGCGATGTCTGGTGTATTTCTGAACCGATCGAAAATCACAATCTATGCGGACATAGATTAATGAGAACGATCAAGCCAATCGAGCTATTAGTACCGGTAAGCTTCACATATTGCTACGCTTCCACACCCGGCCTATCGACGTGGTGGTCTTCCACGGCTCTCAAGGGAATACTAGTTTTGAAGGAGGCTTCCTGCTTAGATGCTTTCAGCAGTTATCCCGTCCGAATTTAGCTACCCTGCAATGCGGCTGGCGCCACAACAGGTCCACCAGAGATTCGTCCAACCCGGTCCTCTCGTACTAGGGTCAGCT
>CBFGMY010000100.1:0-14732 GCA_965650055.1 uncultured Devosia sp. | reverse complement strand
GCGTCGCCATCGAGATCCGCCACCTGCAGCGCACCGAAGTGCTCGAAGCCGAGGAGTTCTTCTCCCCCGGCCAGAAGGGCTCGTCGGCCATGCCGCACAAGCGCAACCCCGTGCTGACCGAAAACCTCACCGGCCTCGCCCGCCTGGTGCGCGGCATGGTCACCCCGGCGCTGGAAAACGTCGCCCTCTGGCACGAGCGCGATATTTCGCATTCCTCGGTCGAGCGCATGATCGGCCCCGACGCCACGGTGACGCTCGACTTCGCCCTGGCCCGCCTGACCGGCGTCATCGACAAGCTCGTGGTCTACCCCGAAAACATGCGGAAAAACCTCGATCTGCTCGGTGGCCTGCACAATAGCCAGCGCGTCCTTCTGGCGCTCACCCAGGCCGGCTATTCGCGCGAGGACAGCTACGCCGCCGTGCAGCGCAACGCCATGAAGGTCTGGGAAATGCGCGGCGACCGCGCCGGGCAGTTCGCAGCCAACCTCAAGGCTGACCCGCAAGTGACTCTTGATGATGCGCAAATCGACGCCATGTTCGATGACGCCTACCACCTCAAACATGTCGACACGATCTTCAAGCGGGTGTTCGGATGAGCATTATCTGCGCCCAGGAAACCGGCCTCACGGCTGAAGAATACATCGCCTGCGTCGGACAGACGGCCCTCGGCCCGACCCGTCCGCTCGGCAATACCGAGCGGGTGCAGGCCTATCTCGACAGCTCCAACCTGGTGATCACCGCGCGCGACGATAGCGGCCGGCTGGTCGGCCTGTTCCGCGGCATGACCGATTGGCACTGGATCTGCTACTGCGCCGATATGGCTGTGGTGGAAACCAATCAGGGCCAGGGCATCGGCGTTCGCCTGATGGACAAGGCCAGCGAAATCCTCGGACCGGGCTGCACCATCACCCTGCTGGCCCTGCCAGGCGCCGAAGGCTTCTACCAGAAGATCGGGCTGACCCAGACCAGCGCCGCCTTCTACCGCGACAGGACGCATCGCACGTGAAGATTTCCGAATGTGACATCCTGATCCTGCCCGGACTCGGTGGCTCTAGTTCCGGCCACTGGCAGTTGCGCTGGGCCGAGCGCATGTCGAGCGCTGCCATCGTCGAGCAGGCCGATTGGGACGAGCCCGATCTCGATGACTGGGTCGAGACCATCGACCAGGCCTGCCGCCTGACCACCCGTCCCGTCGTTCTGGTCGCCCATTCGCTCTCCTGTATCGCCGTGGCCCATGCCGCACCGCGCCTGCCCGACAATGTTCGCGGCGCTTTCCTGGTGTCCGTGCCCGACCTGGAACTGAGCCCCGACGCGCCCGAGGAAACCTTCGGCTTCCGGCCAATTCCGCGCGATCCCCTGCCCTTTCCGTCCCTGCTGGTCGCGTCCAACAACGACCCGCTCTGCACCATCGACCGGGCCGTCGAATTCGCCACCTGCTGGGGCTCCGATTTCCATCAGGCGGGTGAAGCTGGTCACATCAACGTCGCCTCGGGTCACGGCCCGTGGCCCGAGGGCCTGCTGATGTTCACCCGGCTGATGCAGCGCCTGAAATGACCTACACGCTGGTACCGGGCGCGCCCTCGGTCGACGACTATCGCCGGCTGCGCAAGATCGCCGGCCTCAGCGAGAAGACCCAGGCGGCCGCCGAAGCCGGTCTGCCCAATACCTGGTTCGCCGTCACCATCCAGCATGCCGGCACCACCGTCGGCATGGGCCGCGTCATCGGCGATGGCGGCACCGCCTTCCAGATCGTCGATATCGCGGTGGAGCCCGAGCACCAGGGGCAAGGCCTGGGCAAGCGCATCGTCGCCGCGCTGGTCGAGCACCTCAAGGCCAACGCCCCGGCCAGTGCCTATGTCAGCCTCATCGCCGACGGCGACGCGCAGCACCTCTACGCCAAATACGGCTTCGCCCCGGTCATGCCTGCTTCGATCGGCATGGCCTTCAAGGTCGGCTGACGCAAGCCATCGCTTGCCGCCAAAGCGGGAGCTGGCGGAATCGCTTTCCGCTCAATCTCTACTAAATTGGTAGCAAAACCCTCGCCCACCGCGTCGCGGCATCCTAGGCTTGCATTGCGAGTAGCCAAACCGGAGGCCAACATGACCGTAAATTCCAAGCATCCTGAAACCCAGGGACTTCACGCCGGCTGGCGTGCCGATCCGACCACCGGCTCGGTGGCGGTGCCGATCTACCAGACCACCTCATTCCAGTTCGAGAGCAGCGAACACGCTGCAGACCTCTTCGCCCTGAAACAACTGGGCAATATCTACACCCGCCTCGGCAACCCGACGACCGACGTCCTCGAAAAGCGCGTGGCCGCCCTTGAAGGCGGCGTTGCCGCGCTGGCCGTCGCATCGGGCCAGGCCGCATCCGCCTACGCGGTGCAGAACCTGGCCGTGGTCGGCGACAATATCGTCGCCTCGACCGACCTCTATGGCGGCACCTACAACCTGTTCAAGAACACCTTCCGCGAGGCCGGCATCGAGGTTCGCTTCGTCGACCCGTCCGATCCGGAGAACTTCCGCCGCGCCACCGACGACAAGACCCGCGCCTACTATGCCGAAACCCTGCCCAATCCCAAGCTGGCCGTACTGCCGATCGCCGAAGTCGCCACCATTGGCCGCGAACTGGGCATTCCGCTGATCGTCGACAACACCGCCGCCCCGCTGACCGCGCGTCCGTTCGAGCATGGCGCCGCCGTGGTGGTCTATTCCTCGACCAAGTATCTGGGCGGACACGGCACCTCGATCGGCGGCGTCATCGTCGATGGCGGCAATTTCGACTGGGCGGCCCATCCGCAGCGCCAGCCGCTGCTCAACACGCCGGACCAGGCCTATCACGGCGCCGTCTGGGTCGAGGCAGCCAAGCCGCTCGGTCCCATCGCCTATATCCTCAAGGCCCGCACCACCCTGCTCCGCACCCATGGCGCAGCGTTGTCGCCGTTCAACGCCTTCCTCACGATCCAGGGCCTTGAGACCCTGGCCCTGCGCGTCGACCGGCATTTCGAAAATGCCGCCAAGGTCGCCGAATGGCTGAGCAAGCGGCCTGAAATCGTCTCGGTCAATCATCCCACGCTGCAGACCGGGGCACAGCGCGCCAATGCCGACAAATACCTGACGCGCGGCAAGGGCGCCCTGATCGGCTTCGAACTCGCCAATGGCCGCGAGGCCGGCGCGCGCTTCGTCGACGCCCTCAAGCTGCTCTACCACGCCGCCAATATCGGTGACGCCCGCTCGCTGGCCATCCATCCGGCCACGACCACGCATTCCCAGCTCTCACCAGCCGAGCAGCTTTCGGCCGGCGTCACCCCTGGCTACGTGCGCCTCTCCATCGGCATCGAGCATATCGATGATATCCTGGCCGACCTCGACCAGGCCCTCAACGCCGCCGGCACGCAGGCTCAGGCCGCCGAATAGGTCGATCCGGGGCGGGCCTCGGCCCGCCCTAATTCGTCCGCCGGGCGGTGAATCGCGTCGGCGCCGCCGTGCCCGGCACGGGGGTGTAGCTGCAGGTCAGGCTCGACAGGAAGGGTCGGTCGGGGCTGACGATGAGGCCGAGCAGGCCCAGCAGCAGATTTGGTCGGCAATTCATGGTGTCGGCACTCCAGGCCACGCCATTGCCACACGACGTACGCCGCAGCTGTACGTTGACCTGGGCGCCCTGCCCGGTCCAGTCCAGCCGACCATTGCAGCGCACCCCGCCGCCCGTCACCGTGTAGGTGCCGCGCTGTTGCAGGCAGAAATCGAAGGTGTAGTTGCCATAGATGCGGCCGAGGGCGCGATAGCACCCCGAAACGATTGCGCCTCCCGGCAGGTCCGGGACGATCACTCGGGTCTCGTTCCCCTGCCCAAATGCCGGACCGCCCAGCACCAGGCCACCGACAATCGCCAAAACGAGACCGAGATACCGAACAACACCGCGCATTTGTTCTTCTCCACCTGCACCAGCAACTATGTACCGGCCGGCCAATAAAGCAAAGGGCGCCGATCCTGCGACCGACGCCCTTCATATTCCAATGCCCGGTCGATCAGCCTTCGGCGGCGATCTGCTCGTTGGCGACCTGCACCAGCTGCGCCATCTTCTGTCGAATCACATCGTCGCCGATCGTAAGGCCCTTGGCCTTGAGGTCGCCGGAAACCTTGCGGAACACGTCCTCGTCGCCGGCCTCTTCGAAATCGGCCGCCACCACTTCAGCCGCGTAGGCCTTGGCGTCGTCGCCAGTCAGGCTCATCAGCTCGGCCGCCCAGATGCCCACCAGCTTGTTGCGGCGCGCTTCGGCCTTGAACTTCTTTTCCGCGTCGAAGGCGAACTTGGCTTCCTGGCCCTTCTGCCGATCCTCGAACTGGCTCATGCAACTCTCCCGCTGGCTCTGTCATCCGCCTGTTCGGCGCTTGCCAATCGACATAGGCGGTTCAGCCCACCAAATCAACGGCTTGCCCAACGCTGCGACCTTATGCACGGCGCGATGGGCGCCCATCCGGGGCGCTCATGCAAAAGAGCTTGCCTTTTTGCTGCTTTCTGGCGCATGAAGCGGCCAAATTCTCCCTCCTTCCAACGGTCCCGGATTCCCAATGAACCGTCGTCGCAAAATCTACGAGGGCAAGGCCAAGATCCTGTTCGAAGGTCCTGAGCCGGGCACGCTGGTTCAGTATTTCAAGGACGACACGACCGCCGGCGATGGCGCGCGCCACGAAATCATCGACGGCAAGGGCGTGCTGAACAACCGGATTTCCGAGTTCGTATTCACCAAGCTCAATGGCCTGGGCATTCCGACTCACTTCATTCGCCGCATCAACATGCGCGAGCAGCTGATCAAGGAAGTCGAGATCATCCCGCTCGAGATCATCGTGCGCAACTATGCGGCCGGTTCGCTGGTCAAGCGCCTGGGCCTCGAGCCCGGCACCCAGCTGCCCCGCTCGATCATCGAATTCTGCTACAAGGACGATGCTCTGCATGACCCCATGGTCAGCGAAGAGCACATCACCGCCTTCGGTTGGGCCACCCCCGCCGAACTCGACGACATCATGAGCCTGGCCATTCGGGTCAATGACTTCCTCACCGGCCTGTTCATGGGCGTCGGCATCCAGCTCGTCGATTTCAAGATCGAATGCGGCCGGCTTTATGAGGGCGACCTGATGCGCATCGTGCTGGCCGACGAGATCAGCCCCGATAGCTGCCGCCTGTGGGACATCAAGACCCGCAACAAGATGGACAAGGATCGCTTCCGCGAAAACCTTGGCGGCCTGATCGAGAACTATCGTGAAGTCGCCCAGCGGCTTGGCATCCTCGTGGAAACCGACAACGCGCTGACCACTGGTCCGCGTCTGGTTCAGTAATCCGCGGCAGGTGGCCGCTAGAGTAGAATTTGCGAAGGGTCTCCAATGAAGGCGCGTGTTACCGTTACCCTCAAGACCGGTGTGCTTGACCCCCAGGGTCAGGCCATCGAAGGCTCGCTCAAGAGCCTTGGTTTTTCGGGTGTTGCATCCGTGCGACAGGGCAAGGTCTTTGACCTCGTCCTCGACGGAACTGACGAGGCAGCAGCACGTTCAGCCCTCACCAGCATGTGTGAGAAGTTGCTGGCCAACACCGTGATCGAAAACTACGCGGTCGAAATCTCAAATTAACGCCTTTGGGCGATAACCTATGTCGCGCCGTGCCCTGGCGCAGGACCATTTTGCCATGCTCAAAACCATCTCTCTCTCGGTCATGTTCTTCGCCACACTCGGCCTGCTGTTCGCGGCCTATGCTTCGGTTCCCGTCTAGGAAATTGCCGACTGTCCGGCTGTTTCCCGTGCCTGGCCGACAACCGAAAATGACCATTTGTTAAGCCGTTACGGGCTAGATTTTGAAGAAAGAGCAGTTCTTTCTCGAATCCTCCGGCGGTTCTCTTGGTTTCATTTGCGCGATACCTGCTGACGGCCGGCGCGGCGACCTGCGTTGACGTCACTGTCGTCCAGGGACTGTTGTTCCTGAACCTCCTGCATCAACCGCTATTCCTCGCCCTCGCCATCACTCTGGGCAGCCTTGCCGGCGTGACGGTGAATTTTCTCCTGTCGCGCCGCTTCGTCTTCACGCCCGACACGCGTCCCGCCCTGCAGCAGTTCACCACCTTCGCCATCGTGGCCCTGGGCGGTCTCGGCCTGCGCCTGGCCGTCGCCTACGCGCTGGTGATCCTGTTTGCCCTGCCCGCTTTGGCCTGGATCGACGCCCTGCCGCTGCCCTCGGCAGCCGAGCGTCTCGCCCATCTCGCCGCAGTGGCGCTGGTGACGGCCTATTCCTTCTTCGCCCACAAGCACATTTCGTTTTCAGGCGGACTTCTGAGCCGGCTTGGCAGCCGCGACACGGTGGTGCCCTGATGCATGTCGAGACCTTGATCATCGGTGCCGGCCCCGCTGGCCTCACCACGGCCTATGAACTCAGCAAGGCCGGTCGCAGTGTGGCCATTGTCGAGCGCGATCCCGTCTATGTCGGGGGCATCTCGCGCACGGTCAATTACAAGGGCTATCGTTTCGACATTGGCGGCCATCGCTTCTTTTCCAAGAGCGCCGAGGTCGAGGCCTGGTGGACCGAAATCATGGGCGACGAGATGCTGCAGCGCCCACGCTCGAGCCGCATCTACTACAATGGCAAGCTGTTCGATTACCCGCTGCGCGCGGGCGACGCCCTCGCCAAGCTCGGCCCGATCGAGGCCCTGCGCTGCGTCATTTCCTATGCCTGGGCCCAGGCCCGGCCCTACCGCCACGTCGTCAGCTTCGAGCAGTGGGTGGTCAACAATTTCGGCCGCCGCCTCTTCCAGATCTTCTTCAAGACCTACACCGAAAAGGTGTGGGGTATGGATTGCGCCGACATCTCAGCCGATTGGGCGGCCCAGCGCATCAAGGGGCTAAACCTCTACCAGGCCATCATTTCGAGCTTCGGCATCGGCAGCAGGCCCAGGGATGGCGGCGTCATCAAGACGCTGATCAATTCCTTCCGCTATCCGCGCCTCGGCCCCGGCCAGATGTGGGAGCGTGCCCGCGACCGCATCGTTGACAATGGCGGCACGGTGATGATGGGCTCGACCATCACGTCCATCAGCCAGCATGCCGGCTCCGGCAAATGGGTCGCCATCGTTACGGACGCCGCCGGTAAGGAAACCAAGGTCACGGCCGATCATCTGGTCTCGACCGCGGCCATCAATGAACTGGTGCGCATGCTCGGCGCCGACAAGGATGCTGCCGTGGCCGCTGCCTCGGCCGGCCTGCGCTACCGCGACTTCATCATCATCGGCCTCATCACCCGCGGCCAGGAGAGCTTCACCGACAACTGGATCTATATCCACGATCCCAGCGTCAAGGTCGGCCGCATCCAGAACTTCAAGTCATGGTCGCCCGACATGGTGCCCGACCCGGACACCGCCTGCTACGGCATGGAGTATTTCTGCAATGCCGGCGACGATACCTGGGACATGAGCGATGCCGACCTGATCGCCTGCGCCAAGCAGGAGATCGGCAAACTCGGACTGGCCCGGCCCGAAGACGTCATCGACGGCTCGGTGGTGCGTCAGCCCAAGGCCTACCCGGTCTATGACGACACCTACAAGTTCAACGTCGATACCATCAACGAGGGCCTTGCCGCCCAGTTTGCCAATCTGCACCTGGCGGGTCGCAACGGCATGCACAAATACAACAATCAGGACCACGCCATGATGACCGGGCTGCTGACCGCCCGAAACATCATTGCGGGAACCCCGCTGTTCGACGTCTGGGGCGTCAATGAAGACGCCGCCTATCACGAAGGCGGCGAAGCGGGAGTCGACAAGATCGAGGAACGCCTTGTTCCCCGCCGCGTCGCCTGAATCCGCCCCTGTCGCCAAGGCGGGCACGAGCGTAGACGCACTGGCGGCTATGTTCGTCGTCCTCATCTACGCGGCGCTGCAGATCGTGCTGTTCGCCAGCCATGATCCATGGCTGGACGAGGCACAGGCTTGGCTCTGGGCCACCAGCATTTCCCGCCCGATCGACTTCCTGATCATACCCGGCGAGGGCCACCCACCGCTCTGGTACTGGATACTGCGGCTGCTGTCGGTGTTCCTCGATTTCAACCAGGCCCGCATCCTGGGGCTGGTGACTGCTCTGGCCAATGCCGCCCTCCTGTGGCGATTGCTCGGCCGCGACGCGCCGTTGCTGTTCGCCATGCTGGGCAGTTTCGTCGTGCTGCAGTTCTGGGGCTATCAATTCCGCCCCTACAACATCGTCTTCACCTGCATTCTGGGTGCCCTGCTGCTTGATCGTCAGGGCAAGGGCGTCGGCGCCACCTGGCTTCTCGCGCTGGCCTGCGGCTTCCATTTCTTCTCGGGCCTGCTGCTCGCCTTCTGGTTGGTCTATCAACGGACCAGGGGCACGGCCGTCCTGCCCCTGCTTCCCCCATCGCTGCTGGCCTTGGCCTTTGGTGCCCTGGCCCTGCTGTCCGGCCTCGGCAACACCACTGTCGGCCCCGCCACGCCGGACCTGCTGACCGGCACGCTGCATAACCTGTCCTGGGTGGGCATGATCGAGCCGCTGCGCGGCCTGTGGCTGGCCCTGGCGACCATCGCCGTGCTCATCGTCGGCCTCTATCGGCAGCCGGTGATCCTGATGACCGTGCTGGCATTGCTGCTGGCATTCGCCCTGGGCACCGCGGCGATCTATGGCAAATATCCGTGGCACTCGGCCTTCATGACCATGCTCTGCTTCATGGCCGTCATGGTCACCGGCCTCAGGGGACGCCGCTGGGTGCTGTTGGCACTGTTGCTGCCGCAGGTCGCGTTCGGCGTTGCCGGCGTCGTACAGCGACTGGCGACGCCGGCATGGAATGCACCCGACCTCTACGCGGCGATCAGCCACGACGCCGGCGCCGGCTTTGATCCCGCCCGGCAGTTGATCGCCTGGCCCGATCTGGCGGGCGTCTCCATGGCCGCAACCAAAAACATCACGCTGGTCAGCGGCAATGACGGTTCGCTGCTCGGCCCCATCAACTGGCGCAATCGGACCGCCGATGCGATCGATCCGGCCCTGGCCGAGCGGGCAGGACCCTATTGGCTGCTCTGCGGCGAGACCTGCGGCACCATCCTCGACTATCTCGGCGAGCACGGCCGCACGACCACGCTGCTGGCGCGCAAGACCAACATCGACAATGGCGAGTTCCTGGCCTATCGGGTCGATTGAGCCGCGTTAGCCGAAAACTTACCGGTCGAAGAGTTTCTGCCTTCCCTCGCTGACTCGTTAGCCGCCCGCCAGCGATCGCTGCATTATGCTGCGCCCAAATGATGAGGGGTGCAGATCATGGCGGGAGCGGACAGACGTCTGGAATGGGTGGACATGGCCAAGGGCCTCTCCATCTTCCTGGTGGTGATGATGTATGCAGCCTCCAGTGTCGGCGAAGACACCGGCGGTGTCGGCGCGCTCCATTGGGCCATCGCCTTTGCCACGCCCTTCCGCATGCCCGAATTCTTCCTGATCTCGGGGCTTTTCCTCTCGCAGGTCATCGACCGCCCATGGCGTGCCTTTGCCGATCGCCGCATCGTGCACTACCTCTATTTTTATGTGCTGTGGGCGCTGATCCACATCATCTTCAAAGTCGGCCTGCTGGCGACCGATCCGGTTGGCGCCCTCGAGCAGATCGCCTGGGCGGTCGTCCAGCCCTATGGCGTGCTCTGGTTCATCTATATGCTGGCGGTCGTCGGCGCCGTGACCAAGCTGCTGCATGATCTGCACGTGCCAAAGTGGGCGGTGTTCGGTGTTGCCGCCGTGCTGCAGATGCTGTCCATCCATACCGGCAGCTACCTGATCGACCAGTTCGCGCACTACTTCGTCTTCTTCTATGCCGGCTACGTGCTGGCGCCTGCCGTGTTCCGCCTTGCCGGCTGGGCCGCCGATCATGCCGCGCTGGCGCTGCTTGGCCTGGCCATCTGGGCCATACTCGACGCCGCCCTGGTCTTCTCGCCAGGCTTCACCATGCATCCCATCCACCCGGTCATGGGCTATGCCGGCCTGCCGGGCGTGCATCTGCTGCTGGCGCTGGCCGGCACGTCCGCGCTCTGTGTCATCGCCGCCCTCCTCACCCGCTTGCCGTTCTTGAACTGGCTGCGCTGGATGGGCTCGAAGTCCCTCATCATCTATGTAGTCTTCGTGCTGCCCATGGGCATTTCGCGCACGCTGCTGATCAAGCTGGGTGTCGACGAGCCCACGGTGCTGAGCCTTTCCATCATGGCCATCTCCATCATCTCGCCCTTGATCCTCTACTGGCTCGTGCTGCGGACCGGCTTTGGCGGCTTCCTGTTCGAGCGCCCGGCCTGGGCCCACCTGCCCGGCACCGCCGGGTCACCAACGCGAGCGGTTGCTGCACCCGCCCAATAGTCGGTCATTCGGCTGCGTGGGGGCGGGATATGCAATCCCGGCCCTTGCCTTTTCCGGCAAGACTCATCACAAGGGCCTCGCACCCCCCATAGCGAGGACCAGCCGATGAAATCCGCAGTCATCGTCTTCCCCGGTCTCAATCGCGACCGCGACATGATCGCGGCGCTGACCAAGGTTTCCGGCACCGCCCCAGCGACCGTCTGGCATCAGGATGCCGACCTGCCCGCAGTCGACCTGGTGGTCATCCCCGGCGGCTTCTCCTACGGCGACTACCTGCGCTGCGGCGCCATCGCAGCGCGCTCGCCCATCATGGACAAGGTCCGCGCCCATGCCGCCCGCGGCGGCAAGGTGCTGGGCGTCTGCAACGGCTTTCAGATCCTCATCGAAGCCGGTCTCCTGCCGGGTGCGCTGATGCGCAACATGAGCCTCAAATTCGTCTGCCGCGAGGTCAAGCTCGAAGTCGTCAATGCCGCGACCGGTTTCACCCGTGGCTACCAGCAGGGCCAGGTCTTCCGCTGCCCTGTTGCGCATCATGATGGTAACTATTTCACCGATAGTGCGACACTTGATCGAATGGAAGGTGAAGGCCAGATCGCCTTCCGCTACGCTGAAGGCACCAATCCCAACGGCTCGATCAACGACATTGCCGGCATCTTCAACGAGCAGAAAAACGTGCTCGGCCTCATGCCCCATCCGGAAAACCTGATCGAAGCCGCCCATGGCGGCGACGATGGCCGGGCCCTGTTCTCCGGCCTTCTGGGCAACGCCGCCTGATGAGTGCCCGCGCGCCCGTCAACCCGCGCAAGCTCCTCACCTGGCTCGGGCTGCTCTTCGGCGCCGCCGGTCTCGTCCTGCAGTTCTGGCTCTCGATGCAGCTGGCCTTCGCCAATGGCCGCGACGTGCCGGGCTTTCTCGGCCACTTCTTCGCCTTCTACACCATCCTCACCAATATCGCTCTGGTACTGGTCTACCTGTCCGAAGTATTGCCCAGCGCGCGGTTAGCACTGTTTCGTCGACCGCTGGTGCGCGGCCTGATGGCCGCCAATATCGCGCTGGTCGCGCTCTACGTCTACTTCGTACTGCGCCATCTCAATACGCTCGAAGGCCTCGACCAGTTGGCCGATACAATACTGCACTACCTGTGCCCCACGCTCTATTTGCTGTGGTGGGCCGTAGCACAGCCCCATGGCGCCCTGCGCTGGAGCAACCTGCCTGCGATGCTGCTGCCGACGCTGGTCTATTTCATCTACATCATGGCGCGCGGTGTCTGGGTGCAGCAATACCCCTACCCCATTCTCAATGTCGTGGAGCACGGCTACCCGCAGGTGCTGCTCAACGCCGTCTATATGTCGGTCGCGCTGGCCGTGCTGTGCCTGGCCACCATCGCGCTCGATCGGGTGCTCGGCCGCCCCAGAGTGGCCGTCGATGCCTGACAGCGCAGCGCCCGTCAGCGTTGGCATCGTGATCTTCGACGGCGTCGAAGAGCTCGATTTCGTCGGGCCATGGGAAGTTTTCGCCATGGCCAAGCAGATCGGCGCACCGCTTGATGTGTTCACCGTCGGCTGGCCCGAGCCGGCCATTCGCTGCGCCAAGGGCCTCTATGTCGTGGCCGACCACGCCTTCGGCGCGGCCCCCAAGACCGATATTGTGCTCATCCCCGGCGGCCGCGGCACGCGCATACTGGCCGAGGACCAGGCGTTCATCGCCGCGCTCAAGCCCTACCTCGCCGCCGCAACCTGGCAGACCTCGGTCTGCACCGGCGCGGCTTTGCTCGGCAAGGCCGGGTTTCTCGATGGCAAGCACGCCACCACCAATCGCCACGCCTTCGACTTCTTCCGCGCCGCCGCGCCAAAGGCCATTCTCGAAGAGCAGTTGCGCTATGTCCGCGACGGCCGTGTGCTGACCGGCGCCGGCGTTTCAGCCGGCATCGACATGGCGCTCTGGCTCGTCGGCCACCTTTTCGGCGACGATGTCGCCCGCTCCACCCAGACCTTCATGGAATATTTTCCAGAGCCTCCCTACGGAAACGCTGCTTGATGACCCTCCCCAACGACATCCGCATCACCCCCGAACTGGTTGCCGATCATGGCCTCAAGCCCGACGAATACCAGAAGATTCTCGACCTGATCGGACGCGAGCCGACCTATACCGAGCTCGGCATCTTCTCGGCGATGTGGAACGAGCACTGCTCGTACAAGTCGTCCAAGAAGTGGCTCAAGACCCTGCCGACCACAGGTCCGCGCGTCATCCAGGGCCCGGGCGAAAATGCCGGCGTCGTCGATATCGGCGACGGTCAGGCCATCGTCTTCAAGATGGAATCGCACAACCACCCAAGCTTCATCGAGCCCTACCAGGGTGCGGCGACCGGCGTCGGCGGCATCCTGCGCGACGTCTTCACCATGGGCGCCCGCCCGGTGGCGGCGATGAACGCGCTGCGCTTCGGCTCACCCGACCACGAGAAGACCCGCCACCTCGTCTCCGGCGTCGTGGCCGGCGTCGGCGGCTACGGCAATGCCTTCGGCGTGCCGACCGTTGGCGGCGAAGTCGAGTTCGACGAGCGCTACAACGGCAATATCCTGGTCAACGCCTTTGCCGCCGGCCTCGCCGATACCGACAAGATCTTCTACTCCAAGGCCGAAGGCGTCGGCCTGCCGGTGGTCTATCTCGGCGCCAAGACCGGCCGCGACGGCGTCGGCGGCGCGACCATGGCTTCGGCTGAATTCGGCGACGATATCGAGGAAAAGCGCCCGACTGTCCAGGTCGGCGACCCCTTCACCGAAAAGCGCCTGCTCGAAGCCTGCCTCGAACTGATGGCCACCGGCGCCGTCATCGCCATCCAGGACATGGGTGCCGCGGGCCTTACCTGCTCGGCCGTCGAAATGGGCGCCAAGGGCGACCTCGGCATCGAGCTCGATCTCGACAAAGTGCCCGTGCGTGAAGCGCAGATGACGCCCTATGAGATGATGCTGAGCGAAAGCCAGGAGCGCATGCTCATGGTGCTGCATCCTGAGAAGGAAGCCGCTGCCCGCGCCGTGTTCGAGAAGTGGGAGCTCGATTTCGCCACCGTTGGCGTCACCACCGACGACCTGCGCTTCCGCGTGAAGTGGCAGGGCGAGGAAGTCGCCAACCTGCCGATCAAGGAACTGGGCGACGAGGCGCCTGAATATGATCGCCCCTGGGTCGAGCCCAAGGTGCCAGCGCCGCTGGCGGCCGACGATATCCCGCAGATGGATGTAGCAGATGCCCTGCTCAAGCTCGTGGGCGGCCATCAGGTCGCCTCGCGCCGCTGGGTCTACGAGCAGTATGACACCCTGATCCAGGGCAATTCGCTGCAGCGCCCTGGCGGCGATGCCGGCGTCATCCGCGTCGAAGGCCACGCCACCAAGGGCCTCGCCTTCTCGTCCGACGTAACGCCGCGCTATTGTGAGGCCGATCCCTATGAAGGCGGCAAGCAGGCCGTGGCCGAATGCTGGCGCAACCTGACGGCGACCGGCGCCGATCCCCTCGCCGCCACCGACAATCTCAACTTCGGCAATCCCGAACGCCCTGAAATCATGGGCCAGCTCGTCTATGCCATCAAGGGCATCGGCGAGGCCTGCCTGGCGCTGGATTTCCCGATCGTCTCGGGCAATGTGTCGCTCTACAACGAAACCAATGGCCGCGGCATCTTGCCGACCCCCACCATTGGCGGCGTTGGCCTCCTGCCCGATTGGAGCCAGATGGCGCGTATCGGCTTTGCCGCCGCCGATCAGGTCATCCTGCTGGTCGGCTCTCCTGCCAGCCGCGGCACCCATCTGGGTCAGTCGATCTACCTGCGCGACCTGTTCGGTCGCAAGGACGGTCCGGCGCCCCATGTCGACCTGGCTCATGAGCGCCGCACCGGCGACTTCGTGCGCAAACTGATCCGCTCGGGCATTGCGACCGCCTGTCACGACCTCAGCGATGGCGGCCTAGGCGTTGGCCTGGCCGAAATGGCCGTTGCTTCGGGCATCGGCGCCAAGGTGACCGACCTGGTCGATCAGGATCCGATCCTGCAATATTTCGGCGAAGACCAGGGCCGCTACCTGGTCACCGTCAACCTCGACCCGCAGGGCGGGGCACTCGCCGCGCTCTGGCGCGAGGCCGAGGCGGCCGGCGTTTTCGCACCCTGGATCGGCACCACCGGCGGCGCCGACCTCGTGCTTGGCGCGGCGCGTCCGGTGCCGGTTTCGGCGCTCAAGGCGGCCCATGAAGGCTGGTTCCCCAGCTACATGGACGGCGAGGCTGCATAATCACGACATCTGCCTTATGATCGCCGCTCTTTGGAGTGTTTTGGCTCCCAAGGGCGGCGTCATTTTGTGGAGATTGTTATGAGAT
>CBFGMY010000099.1:0-14828 GCA_965650055.1 uncultured Devosia sp. | reverse complement strand
CGTCTCGCTGGCGCTGCTGTTTGTCTACGAACTCGGCGTCAGCGCTGTCAGGGTCGCCCTCGTGGTGCTGACTCCCGATATGAAGTCGGTATTGCGGCCGGCAATCATCGCCTTCCCGCTGAGCGTCAAATCCGATGCGGAGATTACCCTGCTGGCCAACCTGATCACGCTGACCCCGGGAACACTGAGCGTCGATGTGAGCGAGGACCGCAGCCTGCTCTATGTTCATACGCTGACCCTGAGCACGCGCGAGGCGCTCATCGCCGATATTGCCGGGGGCTTCGAAGCCCGAATACGGGAGGTCTTCGCATGACGCCGGCCGATCTCCTGCACTGGTCGACGCTGATTGCCCTGGTCCTGCTGGGGCTGGCGCTGTTGGTCTCGGTGATCCGCATCATCATCGGGCCCACCCTGGCCGATCGGGTGCTGGCGCTCGATCTGATGACTGTCGTCGCCATGGGCTTTGTTGGCGCAATCGCCATTCGCACCGGGCAGATGCTCTATCTCGATATTGCCATTGCGCTGGCCCTGCTGGGCTTTCTCGCTACCATTGCCTTTGCCCGCTACGTCCTGACCCATGGGGCAGGGCACCAGGGTGACGGGCCATGATTGCCTCCATCGCCATCTATGCCGGTTGCGTGCTGCTGGTGCTGGGCGCTTTGTTCAGCCTCATCGCCGCTATTGGCGTGGTGCGGCTGCCTGACCTGCTGAGCCGCATGCACGCCGCGTCCAAAGCAGGACCTGTCGGTGCCGGGCTCATCCTGCTCGCGGTTGCGCTGATCAGCGCCGATATTGGCGTGGCGCTGCGAGCAATAGTCGGCGTCGTATTTCTTCTGCTCACCACGCCAGTCGCGGCGCATCTCCTAGCAAGAGCAAGTTATCGCACCAGTGATCAATTGGCAAAAAACCTGCTCATCGATGAACTCAAGTCTAAAACTGGCCAAAGTCCCGATGCATAATCACGCCTATTGTAGCATGTTAATTGCGGCATACTGGGTTGCGAACACGATTAAACGGCCATAGGAATGAATCATGGTCGTGACTACACGGCGTTGCGGCCCAATAAGAACAATGAAAGGTTGAAATATGAGTGACACCGCCGGCGGGGCGAACGGTTACGAGCACGACCTGATCGAGCTCAGCACTGAAATCGTCTCAGCCTATGTGAGCCACAACTCCGTTAACGTGACCGATCTGCCCAAGCTGATCGCTGACGTCCACGGTGCGCTGCGCGCTCTACAGAACAACGAGGTCCAGACCCCGGTCGAAGAGCTCAAGCCTGCAGTGCCAGTGCGTAAATCTGTCGCTGCTGACTACATCATCTGTCTGGAAGACGGCAAGAAGTTCAAGTCGCTGAAGCGCCATCTGCGTACGCACTACAATCTCTCGCCGGAAGAATACCGCGAGAAGTGGGGCCTGCCGGCCGACTACCCGATGGTTGCTCCCAACTATTCGGCCACCCGGTCCAAGCTGGCCAAGGACAATGGCCTGGGCCGCAAGGCCGCCTGACGCATTCTCCGCCACGAGACGTCGCGCCCACCAGGGCCCCGGCGACAAATGAATCTAACGGTCGCCGAGAGGCGGCCGTTTGATTTTGTAGACCACACTTATCCCCGTCGGGCTTTACTCGCCGCAGTATGTAGGAATAAATTCCTTGTACGCGATGAGGCCCACGGATGTACAACTCCCTCACTGGCTCGACTCCACACCGCCCCACGCGGCGGGAATATGCCACGTCACGCTCCTGCCACCAGGTGATTGCCCTGGTAGCGCGGGAGAAAAACGTGCCGTTTCAGGCGATTACCCATCGTCGTCGCAACCTGTTGCCGATTGCCCGCGCCCGCCAGCTCGCCATGTACCTGTCCCACGTGGTCCTCGGACGCACCCTGTCGGAGATCGGCGAAGTCTTCGGCCGGGATAGGACGACTGTCTCATATGCCTGCGCCTTGATCGAAGACATGCGCGATGACCGGCGATTCGATGATGAAGTCGCCGGGCTCGAGCGGCAGATCGAAGCGGGATTGGCCCTGGTCGGGAGTGAGCAGCATGGCTAGCGCCCGCGATGACGACGTTCTGGCCCGGTTGGCGTCCGGCCGGGACGGGGCGGGCTTTCTGGGGCCCCATCATCTGGCGGCGGCGGGCCGTTTCGAGCGGCTGGTGCAGCGGGCACAACTGACACCCCGCGTCACCATGTCCTATGACCCCGCCAGTGTCGGCGTCCGTGGCCATCAGAGCAATGGAGTCGAAACCGCCTCAGACGGCGCGGCCGACGCCCGGCTCAAACTCAGTCGGCTGGCATCGACGCTACCTGCCGATTGCTGGGGCGTGCTGTTCGATGTCTGCGGCCTGGGCAAGGGTCTGCAACTGGTCGAGACGGAACGGCGCTGGCCCCGGCGCAGCGCCAAGCTGGTGCTTCGCATCGGTCTCGAGCAGTTGGCGGCGCAGTTCGGCCTAGCGTCACAGGCCAGCGGTACCGGGACCGGCACGCGCAATTGGCTGGAGGAGCGGCTGCCGCTGATATCAGAGAAACCGCCCCAACTGCACGGCGATCGGTAACAATTGCTGCATGTCTGGCGTGGTAGAACGGCGTCATGCGCCACAAGTTCGTCTCGATACAGTATCTGCGCGGGCTGGCCGCCATGCTGGTGCTGGCGTCGCATGCGCTGCTCTACCCGCTGACCGGCCCCCACCTGGCCTATAGCCGGCTGGGTTGGCTCGGCGTCATCCTGTTCTTCGTCATCTCCGGCTTCATCATGGTGGTGGTGACAGGGGACGGGCGCTTTTCGCCCACCGATTTCCTGCGCCGCCGCTTCATCCGCATCGTGCCCATGTATTGGGGCGCGACGCTGCTTGCCGCCGCCCTGGCGCTGGTGGCGCCGCAATTGTTCAAGACCACGGTCTACGACACGGGGCAACTGATCCTGTCGCTGTTGTTCGTGCCCTTCTTCAACCCGGTCAGCGGCAGCATTCACCCGCTCTACAAGCTCGGCTGGACGCTGAACTACGAAGTGTTCTTCTACGTCTGCTTTGCGGTGCTGGCTTTTGTCGGCGCCAAGGCGCGCGTGGTGGGGTTGACGGTGGCCTTCACCGTGCTGGCCGTGCTGGGCGTGCTGTTCCAGCCGCAGCCGGCCATTCCGCAATTCTACACGAGCTTCATGCCGCTGGCTTTCTGTGCCGGCGCCTGGCTGGGGCTGGGGACGCTGCGCGGGCAGGTCGGTGGGCTGCCCCAGATCGCCATCTGGGTCGCGCTCGCCCTGGCGGCGGCGGGCCTGGCCGAGGGCTTCATCGTCGATCGCGCCGGTTTGCTCGAGGACGGCCTGGCCTTTGTCGGGTTTGTCGCCTTTGCTTCAGTGCTGGTGCTGCTGGCGGTTCGCCTCGAGCGCAGCCTGCCGCGCGTGGCGCTGCTCGAGCAGATCGGCGACGCGTCCTATTCGATCTATCTCGTCCACATCTACGAAGTGGCCGTGCTGGCTGGCTTTGCCTTCATGCTGCTGAACCCGGCTGACGCCTGGGCAGACTACGCCGTCGCCGCCCTGTCGATCGCGGGTGGCACGGTGGCGGGCCTGCTGGTCTATCGTTTCGTGGAGCGGCCGGTGCTGCGGCTGGCCAATGGCCTGTTCGGCGGACGTCGCCCGACCAAGGCCACCGAGGCCCCGGCCGAATAGCTCAGCTCAGCGCCTTGGCTTCGGTCCGGATGCGGTTGACCATAGCCACCAGGCCATTGGAGCGCTGCATGCCCAGATGCTCGCTGAGGCCGACTTTCTTGAACCAGTCGATGGCATCGGTGGCGGCAATGTCGGCTGCCGGTCGGCCTGAATAGAGCGCGATCAGCACCGCCACCAGCCCCTTGGTGATGATGGCATCGGACTGCCCCCGGAAGCTCAAGACGGCATGGCCGCTGGACCGGTCGACGCTGGTCACCAGCCAGACATTGGAGACGCAGCCCTTAACCTTGTTTTCCGCGGTCTTGTCGGTGTCCGCCATGCCAGGCAATGCCTGGCCCAGTTCGATGAGGTAATTCAGCCGGTCTTCCCAATCGTCGAGAAAGGAAAGGTTTTCGGCAATGTCCTGGAAGGCCTGGGGTTCGCTCATGGCGGGTTATCTAGTCAAAGCGCGGCGCCATTACCAGAGCGGCGTGCCGCTCTGGTGGCTGATCGTTAGGCCGTGGCCGCGTGCCGGGCGGCGGGCGTCATACGGGTCAGGGCTGGCGCCCAGCTCCGTCGTTCAGCGGCGCGGCGCGCGCGGGCGCGCTTGATGTCCTGCCGGCGCGGCAGCGGAAAGGCCGCGCTGCGATACAAAGCCGCCAGGTCGTCGCCGGCAAATGTGGCGTCGCCGATCTTGAGCATGGCGCCATGGAGGCTGACGGGAGCGGCCTCTTCGATGGCGAAGCGGATGGCCTGGGCGGCGCTCGCAAAACGGCGCGCACCCTGCGCGATTGCAGTGTGACGATCGCTGCCGAGATAAAGCTCGGCGCGAGCGTGAAAGTCTGGATATGTCATTATTGTCTCTGATGGCCCGGGCTGTGCCCTGGGCCTTGTCTAGGCTTCGGCCAATGGCGCGAAGCGGTGGCCGAGCCCGCCGAAGCGGGCCCGGCGCAGATCTTACTTTACGAGCGTCAGGTTGGCAGCCGAGGCCTTGCCGTCACGGCCGGTCTCGAGCTCATAGGTAACCTTGTCGCCTTCATAGAGGCCCTGCAGGCCCGAACGCTCGACAGCCGACACATGGACGAAAGCGTCCTTGCTGCCGTCTTCGGGCGAGATGAAGCCGAAACCCTTGGTTGCGTTGAAGAATTTTACGGTGCCGGTGATCATGGCGGATTTCTTTCAGATCGTGCCCTAGCCTGAGGCCAGAAAGCATCATTGCTGCCCGGCAACATGCCGGACAGGCCTAAACGCTTACAAAAACAGGGGGTACGAGGTCCGGCGAACCGGGGATCAGATAGCCATGTAGCTCAAACGTATAAGCATCATGTAGGCGCATATGGTGTCCAGAACAAGGCTAAAGAAAAAGCCGCAAGCACGGGGCAGCGTGCCTGCGGCTAAGGCCAGGGATCGCTGGAGTGCGTCGCTTGGGGAAGTGACGCGATCCCTGGGGTCTGGATCGGGGCCCGGGGTGGGGCTCCCGCTATCCCGCCCAGTCCGGCCGAGGTCGGGGTATGGGAGCCGAACGAATCGTCGGTGACTCATGCATGGGTGTGCCGACGGACGGGGAAGGCTGAAGTACGGCGGCAACGACAGCCTTGCCGCCGACGCATTGAAAACTGTCGCAGTCGATAGCCTGGATCTGTTCGGCGATGACCTGCTGGCCAGCCGCCATCGCCTGCGATGACAGCTGCTGGGCGTCGGCAAAATCAACGCCGGGCTTGATCACCATATAGGCGACCGTCAGCCAGAAAACGGAGCGAACGACCAAAAACATTGCTTCTTCCAGAACTTGCAGATGCCTGTCGACCTGCATGACCCAGACTAGGTCGCCCCCCTTAAGCGCCGCTGGGACATTTCGATAAAATTTGAGGCAAATGCCGGTGACCGGGCTTCGGAGGCGGCCGATGCCGCAGCCGCGGGGCCAACCGGGCTGCCCCCCGAAGGCGCAACGGGTTGTTTACGCTAACCCGAGAAAGGCCCCTTCGGCGGGCCGCTCAACCCTCTGCCAGCGATGGGATTTAAGCTCGCCTTCAACTCTTGGCCCGCACTGTGAGGCAACAAGACCTGAACCCATTCAGGCACCCTGGTGCTCCGGAAAAACCTCTGGTTTCCCAAGGCATCCATGACTGCTGGCGTCGTGATAGTGAGTAAAGCGTAATGCGTAGGCTGTTCTCTTTTGGCGCAAGCAAAGAGATGTCCCTGGCTGTTGCCGGCACCGGCCATCGCCCGGAGATGCTCCGCCGCAAGACGCTCGCCAACAATGCCCGCATCCTGATCGCGCTGAGCGCACTGGCCATGCCTTTCGCCGTCTATGGGCTGGTGACCGGCGCTGCTCTTCCCTTCGCCATCGCTGCGCTTGGCCTGGCAGGTGGTATGACCACGCTGTCGCTGCATCAGCGCAAGCTGTTCGAGCAAGCGGCCGCCGGGCAGGTCTATGTCCTGCTGATTCTGGGCTTCATCCTGACGCTGGCCGATAGCCGCTTTGGCGACACGGGCCTCGCCATCGCTGTCATGGCACCGATCATGGCCTCGCTGGTCGGTCGCCACGCCCTGCGCCGTCAGAGCTGGATGCTGCTGGGGGCCTTGGCTGTTGTCGCCGCTCTGGCCACGCTCCTTTCCCTGCCCACCATTCCGGTCGGCACGGCAGCGCTGATGGCGACAACGCTCGCCGCCTTTGTTGGCAGCGTCTGCCTCGTGGCGCACACGGCTCACCGCATCAACACCGCTTATGAAGTGCACGACAAGGCGCAGGTGACCGCCTATCGGCACCTGATCGAACATGTGCAGGATGGCGTTGTCCGCTTTTCCAGCGACGGTGAAATCCTCCTGGCCTCGCATTCGTCCGAACAACTGTTCGGCTGCCGACGCTATGAATTGTCCAACGGCGGGCTGGGCGAGCGGCTGCATGTGCTGGACCGCCCCGCCTATCTCACGGCTTTTGCCGATGCCAACCAGGGTGGCAGGTCGCGCGTCATCGAGGTGCGGATGCGCCAGGATGATCCACGCTCGGCGACCAGCGTGCCGCATTTCATTTGGGTTGAGGTGAGCCTGTCCCCGGTGCTGGACCCCGAAACCGCCGGGCTGCGTCATGAAGTGGTCGCGCTGTTCCGCGATATTACCAGCCGCAAGGACAACGAGATCGCCATGGCGGAGGCGCGTCGCGCCGCGGAAGAGGCATCCGCCGCCAAGTCGCGTTTTCTGGCCACCATCGGCCACGAGCTGCGCACGCCGCTCAACGCCGTGGTCGGCTTCTCGGAGATGATGACATCAGGCATCGGCGGCGAGCTGTCGACCACGCATCGCGAATATGCCGGGCTCATCCACCAGAGCGGCAAGCACCTGCTCGAAGTGGTGCGCATGCTGCTCGACATGTCCCGCATCGAAGCCGGCAAGTTCGAACTGCAGACCGAGCCCTTCGTGATCGAAGACATGATCGAGCCCTGCTTCGGCATGGTCGAGGCCATGGCGGCCAAGCAGCAGGTCACCCTGGTTACCGACATTGCCAGCCATTTGCCGCTGCTGGTCGCGGACGAGCGCGCCTGCCGACAGATCCTGCTCAATCTGCTGTCCAACGCCATCAAGTTCAGCCATCCCGGTGGTCGCGTGACGGTAAGCCTCAAGCGTCAGGGCCAGAGCCTGAACCTCTCGATCAGCGATCAGGGCGTCGGCATGGCTCCCGAGGCGCTGAGCCGAATCGGCGAGCCCTTCTTCCAGGTGCAGGACGGGTTGTCGCGCCGGTATGAGGGCACGGGGCTCGGCCTCTCCATCGTGAAGGGGCTGGTGGACCTGCATCAGGGCACTTTGCGCGCCATGTCCGAAATTGGGGCAGGGACAACCGTGACTGTTTTGCTGCCTATAAACGGTCCGGCAACAAAGACCGAAGAAACTGCCTCGGTTACACCATTCCGCAAAGAACCGGCCGCTGCTCAGACCTATTCATGGCAAGACGAAAAAAGAAAAGCGCAATGACCGCAACCACCCTCTCGCGCCTGCCCCTGCTGGCGGGTAGCGCCGTCGCAGCCTCGCTTGGTCGCGCCGGCTTGTGGACCATCTCCCGCTACATGCGCGCGCCGCTGGCTTCGACCGGCATGCTGGCGCTGGTCACGCTGACCGCCCTGGCGGCCAGCAATGCCCTCTATTTCCAGACCGCGCGCCATCCTGCGCCATTCTTCGCGCCGGCCACGAACGTTGCGGTGGTGCAGCCCGCCATTGCGCCGGAGCCGATGCCCGCGCCCCAGCGCCAGGCCGCGGTGGCAACGCCCGCCGCCACGCCGCAGGCGCCGGTGACGCAGGAGACAACGGGCAGTGTCGCCGCGATTCCTGCGCCAATACCCAGCGCGCCGGTCGGCAATACCGATGCCTTCGCCGTCCAGAAGAAGCTCACCGAGCTTGGCCTCTTCAACGGCACTGTCGATGGCTTCTATGGCCCGATGACCGCCAATGCGATTCGCGCCTTCGAGCAGCGCAATGGGCTCGAGCCAACGGGCGCCCTGACGCCCGATGTCATCGACGCCATCCTGCGGTCCGATGCCTCCGGGATGGTGCCCGTGGCCCAGGCGGCTCCTGTAGTGCAGCCCGCGCCTGTGGTGCAGCAGGCGGTTGCCGTTCAGCCCGTCGTCCAGCCGCAGGCCGTCATTGCACCGGCGCCGCAGCCCGACCGCGTCGTGGCGCGCCTGCCGACCCTGTCGCCGGTCGATGAGGCCGTGGACACGATCGGCAACGCCGCCGCCCAGACCATCGATTCCATCGTGGCGGCCGTCGATGGCGGCCGCACCACGCCGCCGGCTCCGGCGGTCAAGCCGGTCCCGGCCCTGCCGCTTGTGGCAACGCAGCAGGCCCAGCAAATGCCTGCCCCCGTGCAGGTTGCCTCGCTCGAGCCGATGGCGGCACCGCGGCCGGCAGCGGCTGTGCAGGCCCAACCCGCGCAGACGCTCGCCGCAGCCAATGTGGCGCCGGCCAACAATGTGCAATTGGTCAGCACCATCCAGCAGGGCCTGGCGAGCCTCGGCTTCTATCACGGCTCGATCGACGGCCATCCCGGCGATGCCACGGCCAAGGCCATCCGCGAATTCGAGAATTTCCACAGCTACCGGGTCACCGGACAGGTGAACCCCGATCTGGTTGGCCTGTTGCGCCAGGCCGGCGCCGCCATCTAGCGTGAGCGCACTCCGCAGCGACCTGTGGTGCAGCGTCTTCGTCAGGCGCCACAACGACCTCGGTCACATGTGCGTGGTGGCCCGGCGGGGCGACCCCATTGCCGGGCAGGTCTTCATCGAGGTGGATCATCTGGATGGGACGCGGTCCCTGTTCACGCCCGCGCCAATGGCGAGCCGCAAGGACGATGCGAGCCTGGTGTTCCAGCGTCGCTTCGACCATGTCGAGCCGATCAAGGTCACCGAGCGGATTGCGCGCGAGGCTCAGTTCGATCCCGACCTCTGGGTGCTGAGCATCGACCTGCGCCATGAAGATGACCTCGGCATCGAGGTCATTGCCCAATAGACCTCATCCTGAGCTTGTCGAAGGACGACGTCGTGCCAAAATCGCCGTGCTCGTGGTTCGACAGGCTCACCATGAGGTCCTTGGTGGCGTCTTGGCGCAGCCTGGACCTACCCCGCACGCCGCGCGCCGATGCGGGCCAGGGCCTCGATGGCCTGGTCGACGACCGGGTTGTGCGCCGGGGCCAGCGTGTTGCTCGGCGTGCGCCGACTGGTCTCGACGAAGGCCTTGTATTCGGGCTTGTTGAGCTCGAGCAGGTTCACTTCGCCGCGCCAGGCGCTCATCAGGTAAGCCATTGATTCCGGCGAGACATTGCCGAACAAAGTAGCGAAATCGGCCAGCGCCCGCGAGCGTTCGCTGTCATGGCTGGTGGCATGGATCAGCACTTTGAGCCCGTCATAGGCGGTGCAGCCAAAGGCGCGCAGGATGACGAACAGCGAAGCGCCGGTGACATCGTGGGCGATCTGCCCGCAGCGTACTTCGTCCAGCCCGGTGATCTGCGACAGCAGGCGCGTGACCTCGGGGCGGCGGTTCTCGGAGAACAGCTTCATCAGCGCCTTGGTCAGTTCCTGATTGGCGACGGTGAGCTGCTCGATGGTCTTGCTGATCGGCGCCTTGGGCGTCTCGCGATGGGCGAAGGCCTGGATGACCTTGACCCGATCGACGTCCGAAAGGTCGAAGAAGGCCGGGGCCAGGAGGGCCGCGTCGAAGTCGGCGCGCTTGGCCAGCGACTCGGCAACCAGGTGGTCCATCTGGGCCGAACGAGCGAGGGCGCTGAGATAGGCGCCGCGCGGCACAATGGCGAGATTGGATGCCAAGGCCCTGTAAACCTTGCGCGAATTCATCTGGAACAGCTTGGCCAGCACCACATTGCTGAGGTCGTCGCGGGCGGCAATGGTGGCCGCGCCCGGCACGTCATAGCGGGCGATGATCTCGAGCATCGTGGGTTCGGAAAGCTCGGTAGCACCGGCCAGGAACCCGTTGAGGTCTTCCCCGATATGGTCGACCACCAGCTGCTCGAGGGCAGGGGACAACATCTCGGCGCGGCCCAGGATGGCGGCACCCTTGGCGCGGGCCTGCGGGCCGGCAATGGGGAAAAGTCGGCCGGCCAGGGCCTCGAACTGTTCCATTTCGGGAGGAGTGGGCTTGCCGCGCCGCGCATAGGCGTCGCAGGCCGCGATCAGCAGGGTATTCGTACGGTCGACGCCACCCGTCTCGATGAGCAGTTGAAACGTCTCGTAAGGCTGAAAACCAAGCATGTCCGGGGAACCGTCTATTCGGAATCGCATCACATTCGATGCCCATTCACTCTTGCCGCCAATTCGTTAGCAGACTGTTAACCTTGACGATCTCTTAATGGCGACATGAGCAAGGGGTGCGAGGGCGTCACACCACCGATTTGCAACGCGAACCGTGGCCTCCAATGGGAATGGGGGAGCGAGCAACTGGAGGACAGCTTGGGAAAGCTCGTCAAATTCGATCAACGGCGCAAAGCCGTCACCAGCGGGGCGAAGAAGCCCGGCGGCGCCCAGATACTGATTTTTACCGGGGTGCGTTATGAGCGCGGGACATCGCAGCCGCCAAGTACCAGGCTCGATCCTACGCGGCCGAAGCGCAAGCGTGGATAACTTCTTTCGTCTGGCCGGGGCTCTGGCCCTGACCGCAATCCTGGCTGGCTGCGTGGCGCGCCCGGTCGGTGATTTTGGCCGCGCCGCGCCAAGCTGGACCCATGATACGGCCATGCCGGCGGTCGGCGATTTCATTGCCGACAATCGCGGCGAGCCGGTTTCGAGCTTCAACAAGACCGACCAGGAAGAGGAGATGCATGACCGCGTCTGGCGCTTCCTCGTCGCCGCCCATGCCAAGGACTGGCAGTTCGACAGCGCCGTGGAACTGCAGCGCACCCGCATCGTCCGGCCGCGCGACGAAACCTTCACCATCGAGCGCTACTACCAGTGGCTGAGCCGCACCGAGTATCAATCCTCGCGCACGCGCTATTCGACGGTCGGGCGGCATCTGACCGCCGATATCGATACCCTGCCTACAACCTTCGCCGCGATCTGCAAGGTGATCGAGATCGATCGCCAGCGCGCCATTGCCTATGACGGCCTGGGCCACGACCTGCCGCCGCGCATCGGCGAGGAAGTCGCGGCGCGGAAATACGAGAACGATGCCTTCATCGACTGGTTCGTGCGGGCGCTGAATTACCGCTATTCCAGCTACGACTACGCGCTCGACAACCTGTTGGTAGAGACCCCGCATGAGCAGTCGCTCGCGGTGGACGAGGCCCTGCGGCGGATGTCGGTCTATGTGAACCGGGCCAATCGCCGCGACTTCTGCTCGAATGGCAATGCCAGCCACAACAATGGCGGCGTCGTGATACCGTCACGCTTCCAGCATACGGGCGACACGGAAATCGTGCTGCCCAAGTAGCGCGCTGCGGGGAAGCCAGGTGGACACAGCGGCAACAGGCGGACGTGCGGGCGAGGTGTTCCGCACCTTCCTCAAGCTCGGGCTGACCTCCTTTGGTGGCCCGATCGCTCATCTCGGTTACTTTCGCGACGAGATCGTCGTCCGGCGGCGCTGGATGGCCGAGGCGAAATATGCCGATCTGGTCGCGCTCTGCCAGTTTCTGCCCGGACCAGCATCAAGCCAGGTCGGTTTCGCCCTGGGCCTGTGGCGGGCCGGCCCGCTGGGCGCGCTTGCCGCCTGGGCGGCCTTCACGCTGCCCTCGGCGGCTTTGCTCGTTGCTTTCGCCCTGGGCGCCGCAGCCCTGGATGGGCCGCTGGCGCAGGGCGTGCTGCATGGGCTCAAGCTCGTTGCCGTGGCTGTCGTGGCCCAGGCTGTCTGGGGCATGGCGCAAAGCCTGACGCCGGATCGCCCGCGGGCGGCCATCGCGGTCGCAGCCGTCATCCTCACCATCGCTTTGGCCGGCTCCCTTGGCCAGGTGGTGGCCCTGCTGATGGGCGGCGTCGCCGGCCTGCTGTTTTGCCGAAATGGCGGGCCGACCACCGCCTCGACGGTACGCTTTCCCGTGAGCCGGGCTGCGGGAACGGCCAGCCTCGTGCTGTTCGCGGCGCTGCTGGTCGGGCTGCCCCTGCTGGCGGTCGCGGTGAACGGTCATGCACTGGACCTGTTCGACGCCTTCTGTCGCGCCGGAGCCCTGGTATTCGGCGGCGGACATGTCGTGTTGCCGCTGCTCGACGCGGAAACGGTGGCCAGCGGCTGGGTGGCCAAGGACGCCTTTCTGGCCGGCTATGGTGCGGCCCAGGCCGTGCCCGGCCCCCTGTTCACCTTTGCCGCCTATCTCGGCGCTATTGATAGCGGCCTTGCGGGCGCTGCCATCGCGCTGGTGGCGATCTTTCTGCCCGGTTTCCTGCTGCTGGTGGGTGTGCTGCCTTTCTGGGATGCCTTGCGGGAAAAGCCTCTGGCGCAGGCCGGCATGCGCGGCGCCAACGCGGCCGTTGTCGGCATTCTCGGGGCCGCCCTCTATGACCCGGTCTGGACCAGTGCCGTGCTCGGCCCGACCGACTTTGCCCTGGCCCTGGCCGGCTTCGTGGCGCTCGTGGCCTGGAAGGCGCCGCCATGGATCGTGGTGTTGTCGCTGGGCGCAGCAGGTGGGGCGCTGGGCGCGCTGTAGCGACGGGTTGCCCGTTGCGGTCGTCCTTGAAGGCCGGCGATGCCCCTGAAAGCTGCCGATAGCCGACGGCTCTCAACTGATTGAAGCATGGTCGTCCATTTGAGGCGCTCTTGACTCCGCAAAACCACTTGGCTTATGACATCGGTGTCATGACATCGGTGTCATAAGCTGAGCATGACGGTGCGGAGGTTCCAATGGCGACGATTTATGACGTGGCGAAGGCCGCGAATGTGTCACCCAAGACGGTGAGCCGCGTGTTGAACGGCGACGCTCCCGTCGGCCAGGCGACGCGCGATGCCGTCAACGCCGCGATGGCTGAGCTGGGATACGTACCATCCAACGCGGCCCGCATGATGCGTTCGAACCGGTCGGGCCTGATCGGCCTGATCACCGGAGCAATCTCGGCCACCACGGAAAACGTGCAGGTCGCCGGCCTGCCTGAATTGATGCTCGTTCAGGGTATCCAGCAGATCATTGGTCTCAGCGGGAAGACCCTGATGATTGCAGATACCGGCGGTCGCCTCGATCGGGTGCCGGGATTGATCGATACCTTTGTGCGCCATCGCGTCGAGGGCCTGATCTACGTCGCCGAATACCACCAGAAGGTGCGGCTGCCGCGCCTTCCGGACGATGTGCCGATGGTGCTGGCCAATTGCTTTGACGAGGTGGGCACGCCAGCCATCCTGCCCGACGACCGTCGCGGCCAGCACGATCTGGTCAAACGCCTGATCGCCGGTGGGCACGAGCGGATTGCCTACCTGACCCTGCGCGAAGACATCGTTGCCACCGGGCTGCGCAAGACCGGTTATCGCGATGCACTGACCGAGGCTCACCTGCCATACGATCCGGCGCTGGTGCAGTGCGGCGAGCTGGCGAGCCCGGAGGGCGAGACACAGGTGCTGTGGGACGCCATCGACCGCATGCTGCGCCTGCCCAATCCGCCCACCGTGTTCTGTTGCGGCAATGACCGGCTGGCGCTCAAGGTCTATGGCATCCTTCGATCGCGCAGTCTGCGCGTGCCCGAGGATATTTCGGTCGCCGGCTACGACAATTACCGGGTCATCGCCGAAACCCTCTATCCGCCGCTCACCACGGTGGAACTTCCCTATACCGCCATGGGCGTGCGCGCGGCGCAGCGCCTCATGGCGATGATTTCCGGCGAAAGCTGGAATGATCCCAGCCCCTCGATCGTCGCGGGTCCGGTCTACTGGCGTGGCTCGGTCACCGACCGCCGCCCCAACAATGTCTCTCAGCTCAAAATCGTCAGGGAGGAATAACGATGAGCAAACTCGGAATTTTGGCAGGCGCGCTGTTCAGCGCCACGCTGTTCAGCAGTGTGGCGATGGCACAGACCGAACTGTCGATGTGGTACCACGGCGCTGGCAACGAGGTCGAAGCCAAGATCATCAACCAGATCGTCAGCGACTTCAACGCCAGCCAGTCCGACTGGGCGGTGAAGCTCGAGAGCTTCCCGCAGGCCGCCTACAATGACAGCGTCGTCGCCGGCGCATTGGCCGGCAACCTGCCCGACATCCTCGATGTCGACGGGCCGGTGATGCCCAACTGGGCCTGGTCGGGCTACCTGCAGCCGCTGACCATCGACGAAGGCAAAATCGCCGACTTCCTGCCTGGCACCAAGGGCATGTGGGATGGCAAGCTCTATTCCATCGGCCTGTGGGATGCCGCCATCTCGCTGGTCACGCGCAAGTCCATCCTCGAAGAACTCGGCCTGCGCACGCCGACGCTGGCCGAACCCTGGACCAAGGATGAGTTCATGGCCGCACTCGACGCAGCCAAGGCCTCGGGCAAGTTCGAATTCGCCTTCGATCCGGGCATGGCCTGGACCGGCGAATGGTATCCCTACGCCTTCTCGCCGTTCCTGCAGAGCTTTGGCGGCGACATCATCGATCGCACCACCTACACCACGGCCGAAGGCGCCCTCAACGGCGAGGCAGCCGTCGCGTTCGGCGAGTGGTGGCAGAGCCTGTTCACCGACGGCTATGCCCAGGCTGCCCAGGATCCGGCAGATCGTGATTCCGGCTTTGCCA
>CBFGMY010000098.1:0-14989 GCA_965650055.1 uncultured Devosia sp. | reverse complement strand
GCACCATCATCAGGTTTTCCAGCGCCGTCATGTTGGAGAATTCATGCGCGATCTGAAATGTGCGCAGCATGCCGGTACGGAACAGCTGATGCGGCTTGAAGCCGGTGACATCAGCGCCGTCAAAGATCACCGAGCCGCTATCGGGCACGATATTGCCGGCCACGATGTTGAACAGCGTGGACTTGCCCGCGCCGTTCGGTCCGATGAGCCCCGTCACCGAGCCGCGTCGTACCGATAGCGAGCAGTTGTTGACGGCAAGCAGGCCGCCAAAGCGTTTGCTGACGTTGCGAACGTCAATAACCAAGTCAGTGGACACCCAGACCGTCCGATTTCCTGAAGCCGAAAGCACCCGGTTAATCCGGGTTTTGGGGCATCTGCTCATAAGGCGGGCGAGGGGTCAACCTTGACCAGCCGGTCAAAGGTAGGCGAGCACCGCGTCAGCTGTGGATTTGTTGTTGGCGCAGGGCACATCATAGAGCGTCGCCAGCCGCGTCAGCGCCTTGACATCGACATCATGCGGCTGCGCTGACAGCGGGTCGATGAAGAAGATCAGCACGTCCAGCCGGCCCTCGGCGATCATCGCTCCCAGCTGCTGGTCGCCGCCCAACGGACCGCTCTTGAGCAGCGATACGGTCAGGCCCGTCGCCGCCATGACGCGGCTTCCCGTCGTGCCGGTGCCCCATAGCTCATGCTGGCCGAGCTTGTGCTTGTGATGCTCGGCCCAGACGCAGAGGTCGTCCTTCTTGTCGTCATGTGCCACCAGGCCAATACGCGCCATGCTGCCCTCCAGATGCCGGCAACTTACAAGCACGCTCAGGCAAACAGGGCAATGGCCTCGCTGATCAGGATACCGATGCGATCGACCGGAATATCGTCACCGGGCACGAGGCGCAGATAGCGCCCCTTCTTGAGCCCATCGCCCGCCAGCAGGCCCTCGCCATGCTCCAGCAGGCGCCCATGCTCGAAATAGAGCGACACCCGGTCCATCTGCGGAAACACCGAGCAGACATGGCCGGCGCCGGCATGGCGGAAATTGACCGACCTCCAGCCGCTCATCACCTTGCCCGACAGCCCCGGATGGGCCGCCACCAGGGCCACCAGCCGCGCCGTCAACTCCGCGACAGGCGCCGGCAGCGGCGCGATCAGTGCGGCGAAGGAATGCGAATAGACTGGATCGACGACGGAGGTAAGCATGGCAGGTCCCAGCACTGACGCGAGCGCCACCATGCCGCCACCTGCTGACAAAAGGAGTCAGGAGCCCTCTCCCCTTGTGGGAGAGGTGAGGACGCCCTGCGACGCCCAGATAGTCAGCGGCGACCCATCGCCGCCTGGCTTCGGGGCCGGGCGTCGGCGCCGGCCGCGGCTGCCCCGCTCCCATCGAGGGTAAAGACCCCGATCACCCGGTCGAGCTCATTGGCCTGCGCCTCCGTCTGCTCGATGGCGGCATTGGTCTCCTCGACCAGCGCAGCATTGTGCTGGGTCATTTCGTCGAGCTGGCGCACCGCCACATTGACCTCGTCGATGGCGGCTGCCTGTTGGCGGCTGGCTCTGGCGATGCCGTCCAGCAGCGATGCATTGGTGCGGATCGCGCCCTGCACCGCCTGCAGGCGCTCAGCGGCACTGGCCACCAGGCGTGTTCCGCCCTTGACCTCGTCGGCCGACTGCTCGATCAGCGCCTTGACGTCGGACGACGCACTGGCTGCCGACTGCGCCAGCCGCCGCACTTCCACGGCCACCACGGCAAAGCCCTTGCCGGCATCGCCGGCCCGCGCGGCCTCCACCGAGGCGTTGAGCGCCAGAAGGTTGGTCTGGAAGGCGATGTCGTCGATCAATCCGATGATGTTTGAGATCTTGGCCGAGGACTGCGAAATGCGCTCCATGGCCCCCGTCGCCTCGCCCATCACTTCGCCGCTGGCCTCGGCCTCATCGGAGACCGCCCGCGCTTCGCGACTGGCCTGCTCGGCCTGCGCGGCGTTGTCGACCACGGTGCGGCTGAGTTGCTCGATCGCGGCACTGGTTTCCTCGATGGTGGCGGCCTGTCGCGTCGTGCGTTCGCTGAGATCGTTGGCGCCCGTCAAAATCTCCCCTGTCGCCGTCTTGAGCGAGCCCGACGTTCCGCGCAGCTGGGTGATGATGTCGCCCAGTTGCTCGGCCACGCCATTGGTGTCCTGCTTGAGGCGACCGAAGGCGCCCTTGTATTCGCCCGTCATGCGCTGCGTGAGATCGGCGCGGGCGAGCGAAGCCAGCACGCTGCCCGTCTCGGTCAGCCCGCGATCCACCGTCGTCACCAGGTCGTTGACGTCAACCGCCAATTGCCGCAGTTCGGGGTCGCTGAAATCGGTGCCGACACGGCGCGAGAAGTCGCCATCGATCGCCGCGCCCACGACGGCCCCAATCTCCTGCTGCAGCCCCTGGATGATGCTCACCTGGGCGGCGCGTTCGTCGCTCATATCGAGTTCGGCGGCGCGCAGGTCGCGCATCTTGAGGCCGTTGCTGCGGAAAACTTCGACAGCCTCGGCCATGGCGCCCAGTTCGTCCGCACGCTCGAGCCCGGGCACGACAAGGTCCAGCTTGTCGCCCGCTATGCCGGCCATAGCGCCGGTCAGGCGCGAAATCGGCCGGGTGATGGTACGGGCGATGAGAATGCTGGTCACCGCCGCCAGCGCCAGCAGCACCGCGCCGATAACAAGCATGGAATTGCGCAGGCTGACCGAGGGCGCCGCGATATCGGCCTGGCTTTCCAGCGCCACCACGGCCCAATCGACGCCGCCAAAGCTCAGCGGCTCGCTGGCCGCCAAATAGGGTGCACCATCGTGATGGCTGATAAGGCCGCTGGCGACCGTTCCGCTGAGGCCCGACGTGACGACATCGCCAACCAGCGCCAGCGTCATCACATCATTTTCGGGAGTGAACGGCACGTCGTTGCGCACGAGGCCATCCTGGCCCACGAGGAACACTTCACCCGAAGCGCCGAGGCCCAGGGTGCGTCCAAGCACTTCCCCAATCAGACCCGTCGGCATCTGGAAGGCGAGCACACCGATCAGGAAGCCCTGGTCCATCACCGGGGTGGCAATGAAGCTGGCCGGAGCACCGGCGCTGGGTCCGTAGGGCGCAAAATCGGTCAGGAACACCTGGCCCTCCTCGCCGGCCAGAGCCGCCCGCACCACCTTGCCGAGATCCGTATCGGCCCAGGGCCCGCCGCCTTCGGCGAAATTGGTGGCGAAATCGGCCTCCTTGAAGACCGTGTAGACGTTGTTGAGATCGGTATCGAACAGGAAGATGTCGTAGTAGCCACGCTTCTGCAGCAGGTCGCGGAAGTCGGCATGCAGGGCCCGGTGATGCAGGTCATAGACCGGCAGCCTGTCAGAGGTATCGAGCAGCAGCTTCTCGCCCGGCGGGTTCGGATTCTGCGTAATATAGGCGTCCTGCAGCAGCTCGGTCGGATCACCCTGGCCCGACAGCGAGCGCATCGCGCCCGAGAAGAGATCGATGTCGGCGGCGATCTCGGCCCGGCCGGCGAACAGCGTCAGGTCTTCGGCGACTTCGCTGAGATAGGCTTCGAGGGCCGAGCGCGCATTGGTCGCGGCCGAGGCCAGCCGCTGCTCGGCCTGGCTGTTGACGATGCTGGCGCTGGCGACATAGCCGGCCAGGGCCAGGCTTGCGCCGGTGACCAGCGCGATCGCCACGACCATCGCTGGCAGTTTGAAGGCAAGTTTGAGCTGCGTCGTCATATGGGTACTTCCGGAGTTGGGCATATGCTGCCTTGCCAGGCATGCCCGCAGCTCCTCTTCCACGGCCATGACGCGGAATAATCATAGTCAGCAGATAGTTAAGGAAGACCTGCGTGACCGCCATGCCGATATTGCCGGTCCCCGGATATGGTCCGGGAACCGGCTTCGAACGCGCTAGAACTCGTTCCAGTCCGTCGAGATTGCAGCACTGCCCTGGCTGAGATACTGGGCCGCGGCCTTGCGGACCGTTGGTGCACTCGGCCGCGAAGCAGGGGCCGGGCGTGGCGACGGCGCGGCCTTGGCTGCGTCGGCAGTGGTGAACACGGCAACGATCTCGTCGAGCTCACTGGCCTGCGCCTCGGTCTGCTCGATAGCGGCATTGGTCTCTTCCACCAGAGCCGCATTGTGCTGGGTCATCTCGTCCATCTGGCGGATGGCGATATTGACCTCCTCGATGCCCGAAGCCTGCTCGCGGCTGTCGCGCGCGATGCCTTCCATCAGCTGGTTGTTGCCGCGGGCGGCCTCCAGCATGGACGTCAATCGGCTCGCGGCATCCGATACCAGCCGCGAACCGGCCGTGACCTCGTGGGCGCTCTGTTCGATCAGCACCTTGACGTCTGCCGAGGCGCTCGCCGCCGACTGCGCCAGGCGCCGCACTTCCACGGCCACCACGGCAAAGCCCTTGCCAGCATCGCCCGCTCGCGCCGCCTCTACCGAGGCATTGAGGGCAAGCAGATTGGTCTGGAAGGCGATGTCGTCGATCAGCCCGATAATGTTGGAAATCTTGCTCGAGCTGGCTTCTATCGCCGCCATGGCCGCATTGGCCTTCTCCATGACGAGACCGCCTTCCTCAGCCGTCTGCCTGACCTGGCCGGCATTGACGCTGGCCTCCTTGGCCCGCTCGGCATTCTGCATCACGGTGGTTGCAAGCTGCTCCATCGCGGCCGAGGTTTCCTCGATGGTGGCCGCCTGCTTGGTCGTGCGTTCCGAAAGATCGTTCGCGCCCGACAGGATCTCGCCCGTCGCCGTTTTGAGCGTCCGCGAGGTGTCCTGCAGCCTGTGCACCACATCGGTCAGCTTGTCGCCCACGGCGTTGGTGTCCGCCTTCAGGCGCGCGAACGCCCCCTCATACTCGCCTTCCATCCGCTGGGTGAGGTCGGTATTGGCCAGCGCCTTCAACACGCGTCCGGTTTCTCCAAGGCCACGCTCGACCGTACCGACGAGGCTGTTGACGCTGCCGGCCAGGGTATTGAGTTCGGGATCCGGGAACTCGGAGTCGACCCGGCGGCTGAAATCACCGGCAATGGCGGAATCCACCACCCGCCCGAAGGCACCCTGCAATTCGCTCATCATGGTGCGACGCTGCTGTTCCTCGGCGATGATCCGAGCGGCCTCCGCTTCGGTCATCTGGCTGACCTTGAGCCCGTTCTCGCGGAACACGGCAACGGCGCGCGCCATGTCGCCGATCTCGTCGCTGCGGTCCTGGCCGTCCAGCGCCACGTCGAAATCATTGTCCGCCAGGCGGACCATATCGGCGGTCAGGGCCGCGATCGGCCGGCGAATGGCACGGGCGATCAGGGCACCCAACGCCAGCACGACAGCCATCACACCCAGCGTGATTGCCGCGCTGGTGATGGCCGCCTGCCAGAATATGGCCTGCACCGTCGTCATCAGCACGCCGCTGGCAATGGTCCAACTCCAGGGTTGGAAGGCCTGTGCGTAGGTGACTTTGTCCTTGGACAGTCCATCCTTGTCCTTGAAGGCGTAGGAGACGAAGTAGGAGCCGTTGGCTTTGGCGCCGTCGATCATTTCGGCCATGTAGAGCTTGCCGTTGGCATCCTTGGTCTCGCGACGGTTGGTGCCTTCCTTCTCCGGCTGATAGGTGTGAAGCACGTTTACGTAGTCGAAATTGTCGACGAAGAGATATTCCTCACCCTGGTAGCGCATGGCCCGCAGAGCATCCAGCGCGGCAGTCTGCGCCGCCTCCGTCGTGAGCGTCCCCGCTTCGGCCAGCTCATAGTAGTGCTGCACGATGCCGGCGCCGGCCTGCACCACGCTCTGGATTTCGGTGCGCTTGAAGGCATCCAGGTTCTGCCGCAGGGCAAAGAGCTGGTAGGCCACCACCCCGGCAAAGCCCAAGGCAAAGACAAAGAGCAGGCTATAGAGGCGCCGGGCAATGCTGCCGGCAAAGAAGCGAGACAATTCGAGACTCCTGAAGATGACGCGACGAGCAGGCGGCGCGATGGAATGGGCAGGCCGAAAGTTAAGTGCGTCCGAGGAAGAAAGTGGCATGCCCAGCTTAAGACCTGGTAAACCATGCTTGCTTGGGGCCGGCGGAAAAGAAATGGGCGCCTTGCGGCGCCCATTGTCGAAACCCGTGATGCAGCCGCCTCAGAACTCGGACCAGTCCTTGGAAATGGCCGCATTGCCCTCACTGAGATAGACCTGCGCGGCCGAACGGACCTTGTCCGCCGCCCGCGGTGCGGGAGTGGCCTGCCGTGCTGGCGCCACCGTCGCCCTGGGCGACTTTGCGCCCTCCTCGATGGTGAAGATATCCACTACGCGGTCGAGTTCGGTGGCCTGCGCCTCGGTCTGTTCGATGGCGGCATTGGTCTGCTCTACCAGGGCCGCATTATGCTGGGTCATCTCATCGAGCGTACGCACAGCCACAGAAACCTCGTCGATCGCCGCTGCCTGCGCGCGACTGGCCTTGGCGATGGACTGCATGAGGCTGGCATTGGCGTCTACGGCCTCAAGCATGGCCGTCAGTTGCTCGGATGCATTGGAAACGAGCTTGCTGCCGCCCTTGACCTCGTTGGCGCTCTGCTCGATCAGCGACTTGACGTCTGCCGAAGCGCTCGCCGCCGACTGGGCCAGCCGCCGCACTTCCACCGCCACCACGGCGAAGCCTTTGCCCGCATCGCCCGCACGCGCCGCTTCCACCGACGCGTTCAGGGCCAGAAGATTGGTCTGGAAGGCGATATCGTCGATCAGCCCGATAATGTTGGAAATCTTGGCCGAGCTCGAGGTGATGCGTTCCATGGCCTGGTTGGCCTCGCTCATGGTCGTACCGCTGTGGGCGGCGCTCTGCGACACCAGTTGGGCCTTGCCATTGGCATCTTCAGCCATGCGGGCATTTTCGGTCACGGTGCTGGCCAGTTGCTCCATGGCGGCCGACGTTTCCTCGATCGTCGCCGCCTGCTTGGTGGTGCGCTCGGAAAGGTCGTTGGCGCCCGAAAGGATTTCGCCGGTCGCGGTCTTGAGGGTGCGCGAGGTCGAGCGAAGCTGCGTCACCACCTCGGTCAGCTTGTCGGCCACCGCATTGGTGTCGCCCTTGAGCTTGGCGAAGGCGCCTTGGTAGTTGCCGGCCATCCGCTTGGTCAGGTTGGTATCCGCCAGCGCCGCCAGCACCTGGCCGGTTTCCCCGATACCGCGGTCGACGGTCTCGACCAGATTGTTGATGCTGCCGGCCAGCGAATTAAGCTCGGGATCGGCGAATTGGGCATGCACGCGCTTGGAGAAGTCGCCGGCAATGGCGGCATCGACCACCTCGCCGAAAGCCGCTTGCAGAGCGACCATCATGTCGGTCCGCTCGATCCGCCGGCGCTGCGATGCGGCGCGCTCTTCTTCCGTCATCTGGCTCATCTTGAGCCCATTCTCGCGGAACACCTCGACCGCCCTGGCCAGGCGTCCGATTTCGTCCTGGCGGTCCATGCCGGTCACGTCGACAGCGTGGTCACCGCTCGCGACGGCTTCCACGGTCCTCGTCAACTCACCGATCGGACGGCCCAGCATAAACCGCAGCAGGACAAACAGAATGCCGCAGGCCACCAGAACGCACAGTGCCGCCAGCCCGGTAATGACGAGGCGCGCCTGATTGACCGTTGCGGTGACCGTCGCCATCGGCACGCTGGAAATCACGACCCACTGGTCGGCCGCCGACCCCACCGCAATCGGCGTCGCCACGCTGCGCATGGCTACATCGCCTTGCATCAGGTCGGCCTGTGCGGCGCCATCGGCCAGGGCCGACGTCACAAGGGTCGCCAGCGGCGTCGCGGGATCGAGCGTCGTACCGAGCAGGCTGGCATCGGGATGCGCCACCACAATGCCCGTCGCCGTCACCACGGCCACATTGCCGGTCCCCAGCGGCGCGATGGCCGCCAGCTTGGTATTGAGGTCGCTCAGCGCCAGATCGACGCCACCCGTGCCCAGGAAGGTCCCACCCGCCTTGATCGGCGCGCCGAACGACATGATCAGCGTATCCGTGCCGGCAATCGGATAGACATAGGGTTCGATGGCAGCCAACCGGTCCAGCGACTTGGGCGTCTGGTAATAGGCGCCCGCCACCGGATCGTCATAGCTGGTCAGGGCCTCAAGCGCGACGCTGCCGCTGCCGCGGTTCCAATAGGGCACGAAACGCCCCGACGCATCGGTGCCGGCCGTATTGGCGAATTCGGCATCCTTGCCATCGAGCGCGCCGGGCTCCCAGCCCGCCCAGACTCCCAGAAGCTCCGGGTTGCGCTCCAGCATGCCCCGCAGCACGCCGTCATAGGCGGCGCGGTCGGTCACGCCCGAGGCCTTCATGGCCTCAAGCGCGCCGGCGACGTCGTAGGCAATTGCCGACGCAGCGGTCAGGCTGGTTGCGACTTCGTGGGCAACCGCCTCGGTCGTGGCCGCCTGCAACTGCCCGGTCTGAACCTCGATGGCCTGACCGGTCTGCTGCACCAGCACAGTGATGCCGATAGCAAACGTGACGGCCAGCGCCGCGCCGCTGAGCAGCGCGACTTTGACCGAAAGGGAACGCTTAAACATTGACGATCGCCTGTTGGCTAGAATTCGTTCCAGTCGGGGGCCACGGCAGCATTGCCATGGGTCATGAGGTTGCCCGAGGCTGCAGCCAGCCGCTGCTGCAGGTCGCGCGCACCACCACCGGCCGCCGCAGGCCGGCGCTCGTGCCGGATGGCCGGCGCGTCGTGGTTGTTGATGCGGAACACATCGACGATCCGGTCGAGTTCGGTGGCCTGCGCCTCGGTCTGCTCGATGGCCGCGTTGGTCTCTTCCACCAGCGCCGCATTGTGCTGGGTCATCTCGTCCATGGTGCGGACTGCAGTCGTCACTTCGTCGATGGCCGAGGCCTGTTCGCGGCTGTCATTGGCGATCGATTCGAGCAGCCCGTTATTGCCGCGCGCTGCCTCCAGCATCGCCTTGAGTTTGCCGGCGGCATCACCCACCAGCTTGGAGCCGGCATTGACCTCGCCCGCCGACTGCTCGATCAGCACCTTGACCTCGCTGGAGGCCTGCGCCGCCGACTGCGCCAGGCGTCGCACTTCCACGGCCACCACGGCAAAGCCCTTGCCGGCATCGCCAGCACGAGCGGCTTCCACCGAAGCGTTCAGCGCCAAGAGGTTGGTCTGGAAGGCGATATCGTCGATCATGCCGATAATGTTGGAGATCTTGGCTGAAGACTGGGTGATGCGCTCCATGGCAGAGGTCGCCGCATCCATCACCTGCCCGCCTTCCTCGGCGGTCCGGGTAACCTGGGCGGCATTGGCGCTCGCATCCTTGGCCCGCTGGGCGTTCTTGAGCACAGTGCCAGCCAGCTGTTCCATGGCCGCCGAGGTCTCTTCGATCGTCGCCGCCTGCTTGGTGGTGCGCTCGGACAGGTCGTTGGCGCCGGAGAGAATTTCGCCCGTCGCGGTCTTGAGCGAGCCTGAGGTGTGGCGCAGCTGGCCAACCACCTCGGTCAGCTTGTCGGCCACCGCGTTGATGTCGCTCTTGAGCGTGGCAAAGGCGCCTTCATACTCGCCCTCCATGCGTTGCGTGAGATCGGTATCGGCCATGGCGCCCAGCACCTGGCCGATCTCGCTCACGCCGCGATTGAATGTCCGCACGAGATTGTTGACGCCGGCTGCCAGTGCGTTGAGCTCCGGATCGGGGAACTCCGCCGCGACCTGCCGCGAGAAGTCGCCGGCGACGGCCGCATCGACCACCTCGCCAAAGGCAGACTGCAACTCGCTCATCATCTTCTGCCGGTTTTCCTGGTCGGCGATGATGCGGGCGGCTTCGGCCTCGGTCATCTGGCTGACGCGCAGCCCGTTCTGGCGGAATATCTCGACGGCACGGGCCATGGCGCCCACTTCGTTGCCCTGCTGCGTATAGGGTACGTCGGCCTCGTAATTGCCCTCGGCAATGGCCTGCATGGAAGTGGCCAGCTTGGGGATCGGCTTGGTGATCAGGCGCGACAGCAACAGGCCAATCAGCCCCAGGCCGACCGTAACCAGCCCGCCCACCATCAGGATTAGTCCCAGCACGCCAGCGGCGGCGGCCTGGACATTGGCCATCGGGGTCCCCACGAAGATGGCGCCCATGACTTCGCCGCTCATTTTCTCGATGGGCTGCAGGGCGGCAAAATAGCTCGTGCCATTGATCGGCAGCGCGCCCACGAAGGGCTCGCCGGCAATGATTGCGGCATAGGCCGGGCTGGTCGCATCCAGCGTCAGGTCGGCAACGCGCGTGCCGTCGGCCGCGGCCAGGCTCGTGGTCTTGCCCACCAGGTTCTGCGTGGCCGAGTCCAGCACGTAGATCGTGGCGTCCTGCCGGGTGACACGGGTCACCGAGTCGATGATCTCACTGTCGTAGAATGGGGGGATGGCCCAGCTCTGGAAGGCATCCATCGTCCCCTCTTCGGTCCAGTTCAGGACGGAGCCTGAAATGCGCCGTTCGAGGATGGTCGCCGCCACGGCAAGATTGGTCTCCTGCTGCGCCTTGCTGTCGGTAATCGATTGGGCGTGCAGGTTGAGATAGATCGCCCCCGATACTGCGGCGATCGAGCCGATGATCGAAACCAGGACCAGGGCGGCAATGGCCGTCGTCATCCTGATATTGCCAAAGACCCCAAATAACTTGCGCATGCTCGTTTCCCCCCGACACCCGCACGCGGCGAATTCATCGCGCGTCAGCGGACCTATTGATGTGGAAAATTACGGGATAGCGGTTAATCGAATGTTGTTCATGAGCGCGCCGGCATCGTTTCCGATGACGATTTGCCTCGCTGGATGCACATTTGTCGGCAAATCGGGCAGTCAGGGCGTCCGGAGCGCCCCGACCCTGAGTGTCTAGAACCCGGTCCAGTCAGTATTGAGGGCTGCATTGCCGTGCACGCCATAAGACTTCGTGGCCGATTTGAGCTTGTGTTGCAGGCCGCGGGCGCCCGCTGGCTGGGTTACCCGAACTGGCGCCTGAGCCACGGCAAAGACGGCGACGATGCGGTCGAGCTCGGTGGCCTGATGCATCACCTGGCCACCTTCTTCGGCGGTCCGGGTCACGGTCGCGGCAACCGAGCTGGCTTCCTTGGCGCGCTCGGCATTCTGCAGCACGGTACTCGCAAGCTGCTCCATGGCCGCCGACGTCTCTTCGATCGTCGCCGCCTGCTTGGTGGTGCGTTCGGAGAGGTCGTTGGCGCCGCTCAGGATCTCGCCGGTGGCGGTCTTGAGTGTCCCCGACGTATTGCGCAACTGGCCCACCACCTCGGTGAGCTTGTCGGCAACCGCATTGATGTCCGATTTCAGCGCGGCGAACGCGCCTTCGTAATCGCCGTCCATGCGCTGCGTCAGGTCGGTATTGGCCAGCGCGCCCAGCACATCACCGATTTCGGTCACACCGCGATTGAAGGTCGAGACCAGGTTGTTGACACTGCCCGCCAGCCCGTTGAGCTCGGGGTCGGGGAACTCCACCGCCACCTGCCGCGTGAAGTCGCCCGCCACCGCCGCATCGACCACCAGGCCAAAGGCCGATTGCAGTTCGCTCATCATCTTCTGCCGGTTTTCCTGGTCGGCGACAATGCGGGCGGCTTCGGCCTCGGTCATCTGGCTGACCCGCAGCCCGTTGTCACGGAACACCTCTACGGCGCGGGCCATGGCGCCCACCTCATTGCCGCGCGCGGTATAGGGCACCTCGGTCTCGAAATGCCCCTCGGCGATCGCTTCCATGGCACCCGCAATGCGCGGAATCGGCCGGGTGATCATCAGACTGAGCACATAGCCGGCCACGCCCAGCACTGCCGTCGTCACCGCCGCCACCGTCAGCATCAACATCATCATGCCAGTAAGCGATGCCTCGATGGCGGACACCTGTTCGCCCACGAACAGCGCCCCGGCCAGTGCGCCGTCCTCTCGCAGCACCGGGTGATAGGCGGTAAAATAGCGCTGGCCCTCGAGGGTCTCCTCACCAAACCACGAATTGCCCGCGGCCAGCGCCGTCATCACTGGCCCTGCCGGGTCCAGGATCGCGCCCTTGGCGCTGTCGCCTGCCGCCGTCTTCAGCGTCGTGGTGTTGACCACCAGTTCCTTGCTGTCCTTGTCGGTGATGTAGATGGCCGTTTCCGCGCCAGTGACGCGGGAAATGCCATCGACCAGCACGGTGTCGAAGAACGGCAGCAGCGCCCACAGCGTCACCTTGCCCAGTTCATCGCCCTCGCCCCAGTTGACCACTGTACCGCCTGCCGAATTGGTGGTGCTGGCAAAGATCGTCGCCGCGGTCCGCAGATTGGCCGCCTGACGGTCCCGGCCCTGCTGGATCATCGCCGTGCTGAAATTGAAGTAGATACCGACGGCGACTATGCTGATCGAGGCGACGATGGCCACGATCACCAGTGCCGAGATGATGAACCTCAGGCTCAGTCGACCAAAAAAGGCAGAGATGGACTTGAACATGCGGGTCCCCCGACGACGTCATGATTGCGTGTCGGGAAGCCTAGGTTAGTCAATTTAATTAAACATTACAATGACTTAGCGTGAACTCATTTTCACAACCGACCGTCCTGGGTGAAAATCGAGGGCAAATTCACCAACGAAGATCGTCCCGTTTTCATTTTACGGGCCAAACCGGCTTGGGACAGCTGGTGCACCGCTCTGAGAAGAGCGTGCTGCTCAAACAAAAAGGGCGCCCACCTGGGCGCCCCTCATGCCTTGCAGCAGAAGCGAGCTAGAATTCGTTCCAGTCCTGGTCCACCGCAGCATTGCCATGGCTGAGATAGGATTTGGCGACGGTCTTGAGCTTGTCCTGCAGCCCGCGCGCGCCCTCGGCGATGGCTTTGACCGGCGAATTTTGCACCGGCGCAGCGCGGCGCGGCGACTTGGCCGAGCCTTCGTTGATGGCAAAGATGTCGACGATCCGATCAAGTTCGGTGGCCTGCGACTCGGTCTGCTCGATGGCAGCGTTGATTTCCTCCACCAGCGCCGCATTGTGCTGGGTCATCTCGTCCATGGTGCGGACCGCCGAATTGACCTCGTCGATCGCTCCGGCCTGTTCCCGGCTTTCCTTGGCGATGCCGCTCATCAGTTCATTGGACGACCGAGCCGCGGCAACCATGGCCTCGAGCTTGGCAGCAGCGTCGAGCACGAGGCGCGAGCCGCCCTTCACTTCGCCGGCCGACTGCTCGATCAGCACCTTGACCTCGCTCGACGCATTGGCCGCCGATTGCGCCAGGCGCCGCACTTCGACGGCCACCACGGCAAAGCCCTTGCCGGCATCGCCGGCGCGCGCCGCTTCCACCGAAGCGTTCAGGGCCAGAAGGTTGGTCTGGAAGGCGATGTCGTCGATCAGGCCAATGATGTTGGAAATCTTGCCCGAGGACGCGGTGATGCGTTCCATGGCCTCGGTCGCCTGATGCATGACCTGCCCGCCCTCTTCGGCCGTGCGGGTCACGGTTGAGGCGACCGAGCTGGCTTCCTTGGCGCGCTCGGCATTCTGCAGCACCGTGGACGCCAGTTGCTCCATGGCTGCCGAAGTCTCTTCGATCGTCGCTGCCTGCTTGGTGGTGCGTTCGGAGAGGTCGTTGGCGCCCGACAGGATTTCGCCCGTGGCGGTCTTGAGGGTCCGCGAGGTGTCCTTGAGCTGGCCGACGATATCGGTCAGCTTTTCGGCCACCGCATTGGTATCCGCCTTAAGGGTAGCGAACGCCCCCTGGTAGTCGCCCTCCATGCGGCGGGTCAGGTCGGTTTCGGCCAGCGCAGCCAGCACCGTGCCCGTTTCGCTCAGGCCGCGATCCACCGTCGCCACCAGGTTGTTGACGGAGCGGCCCAGCGTATTGAGCTCGTCATCGGGGAATTCCGCATCGACCCGCTTGGTGAAGTCGCCGGCAATGGCGGCATCCACCACGGCGCCGAAGGCACGTTGCAGATCCTGCATCATGGCGGCACGTTCGGCCTGGCTGCGGATGATCTGCGCCGCCTCGGCCTCGGTCATCTGCGCCATCTTGAGCCCGTTCTCGCGGAACACTTCCACGGCGCGGGCCATGGCGCCCAGTTCGTCCCTGCCATCGGCGCCGCGCACCTCGACATCAAGATCGCCGTCGGCCAGCGCTTCCATCGTCGTGGTCAGGCGGCTGATCGGGCGGCTGACCGAGCGGGCAAAGAAGTAGCCGGCAATTGCAGCGATGGCGAGCAGGCCGCCGCCGATGGCCAGCATCATGTTGCGCATGTCGGTGATCGGGGCATAGGCCTCCGCCTCGCCCACGGCGGTCACCACGGCCCAATGGGCATCGCCAAAGGTCAGCGGCTGCGCGGTCAGGATCATATCCATGCCGCGATAGTCCGACGACATGCCGACTGCCTCGTTACCGGCAAGTGCAGCCTCGACGACGGGGTTCTGGAAAGTGGTGACCAGCGCATCGTCAGCTTCCGAGAAACGCGAATCCGAGCGCATCAGGAAATCGGGACCGACAAAGAAGCTCTCGCCGGTCTCGCCCAGGCCTTCGCTGCTGCTCATGATGGCATTGACCGGGGCGGTCGAGATGGCCGCGGCCAGAACGCCCACCAGCTTCTGCCGGTTGTCGAAGACCGGCGTGGCCATGAATCCTTCCGGCAGGCCGCCGGCCGGGCCATAGGCCGCAAAATCCTGGAACGCCACCTGCCCGCCTTCGGTCATCGCCGCAGCTGCCTGGAACGCCTTGCCCAGGCCGGTCTCGGCGCCCGGGCCACCTGCGGCGAAATTGGTCGCCAGGTCGTCGCGCTTCTTGACCGAATAGACCAGGTCGCCGGTCGGGCTCAGCACGACCAGGTCGGCATAGCCGCGCGCCTGCAGCTGCCGGCGGAAAGCGGGATGGATCTTGGAATGGGTAAAATCGTAATTGGTGCGCTTCTCGGCGGTCGATACGTCGAGCAGTTCGCGATTGGCCGGATCTGGATTGTTGGTGATATAGGCCGTCTGCAGCGCCGCCACCGGGTCGGTCGCCAGCGAACCGGTCAGGAACTGGCCCC
>CBFGMY010000097.1:0-15125 GCA_965650055.1 uncultured Devosia sp. | reverse complement strand
ACGGGCTTGCACGCGATGTTGCGGCCGATGGCACAGGCGGCGTCGCGCGCGAAGGATAAGCGATTGCTGGTGGAACTCGGGCAGGCTGCGTTGCGGCTTGACGAGCATCAACTCGGGGTCGAGTTGCTGCATGAGGCGAGGGCCACCGAACAAAAGCCCCGCGACTGGCGCGGACAAAGCATCGCCGGCGGCACCCTGGTGGGGACCATCGACTACAAGATCGCCGCTGGCGGCCTCAGCATTGAATTCGCCGTCCCCAAGGCCTTGCTCGGAGCCTCGGTCAATTCGGTGATCCTGCTGGCCGACATCAACGACAGCGTATTCCTGCCGCCGACCTACGCCAATGGCGGCTACACCCTGGTCGACCCTGCGTCGATCCCGGTCGGGCCCTATGACGGGCTGCTGACCGAATGGACGCCCGCCCAGCGGCTCGACAACGCCACCAACGGCGTTGCCGGCTATGAGCTCTACGGCAAGCTCGACGGCGACAGCTTCGTCTATGGGCTCAAGAGCGCCGTGGCCATCGGCCAGGGCACGACATTCTGGCTCGACACCGACACCAACGTGACCACCGGCTACCAGATTTTCGGCTTTACCGGCGGAGCCGAGTTCAACGTCAATATCGGCGCCGATGGCGTCGCCCGCCTCTATAGCGGCGCCGACGGCCAGACGCTGGTCGGCGAAATCGACCACAAGGTGGCGCCGGATGGCATGAGCATGGAATTTGCAGTGCCCCGCAGCCTTATCGGCGCTTCGGTGAGCGCGATCACTTTGCTGGCGGACGTGAACAATTCCGTGTTCCTGCCGACGACCTATGCCAATGGCGGCTACACCCTGGTCGACCCGGCCTCTGTCCCGTCCAGCCAGTTCGACGGGCTGCTGACCGAATGGACGGCCAACCAGCGGCTTGAGACGCCCATGACCACGGTCAATGGCTACGAGTTCTATGGCCAATACGCCGATGGCAACTTCAATTTCGGCTTCAAGAGCGCCGTCGCCATCGGGCCCAACACCACGTTCTGGCTCAATACCGACGGCAACACAGCAACCGGCACCCAGGTCTTCGGCTATGCCGGCGGCGCCGAATTCAACGTCAATATCGGGGTAGACGGCGTCGCGCGGCTCTATAGCGGCAATGCCGGGCAGACCCTGGTCGGCACGATCGACTACAAGCTCGGGCCCGATGGCAAGACCATCGAATTCGGGGTGCCAAAGGCCATGCTCGGCGCGGCAGTCAGCAGTGTCAGTATATTGGCCGACGTCAACGACAGCGTCTACCTGCCATCCAACTACCTGTCGCCGGCCTATACGGTCTACGATCCGGCCTCGCTGCCGGTGGCCACCGATACCGGCAACAAGGTTGCGATCGTCTACTCGCAGACCACGGCCAATAACTACTTCAGCCAGATGGCCTATTCCCAGCTGGTGATGGCGGCCCAGAGCCAGGCCATGGCCGCCGGCGTCCCGTTCGACCTGATCGCCGAGAGCGACCTCACGGACCTCTCCAAGCTGATCAACTACGACGCCATCATCTTCCCCTCGTTCCGCAACGTCCCGGCAAACTATGCCGCGATCCAGGATGTGTTGACCAAACTGGTCTACCAATACGACGTGTCGCTGATCGCGGCGGGCGATTTCATGACCAATGACGCCGCCGGCGCCAGCCTGCCCAACAATGCCTATGAGCGCATGCAGACCCTGTTCGGGCTGAACCGCACGGGCGGCGCTTCGGGTACGGTGGAGATCCAGGCAACCGATGCCGGTCACGCCATGACCGAGGGTTATGCCAACGGCTCAACCATCCACACCTATACCAATGCCGCGACCTCCTATTTCGCCGCGGCCAATCCCAATGCCGGCTCGGTGACCGTCATTGCCGAGCAGGTCGTCAACGGCGTCACCAATGGCGCCGTGCTCGGCACCGTCACCGGCAGCCGCAACGTGCATTTCGCCGCCGACGCGCTTCTGGGTGACGTGAATCTGCTGGGCCAGGCCATCGACTGGGTCAACGAGGAGGCGGGTGGACCCACCGTGTCCCTGCGCATGACGCGCAACCCCTCGATCTTTGCCTCGCGCAACGACATGGACCAGTCGCAGGAGACCTATGATGTCGATGGCGGCATCTATGACGCCCTGGTGCCGATCCTGCAGCAATGGAAGACCGACTACAATTTCGTCGGCTCCTACTACATCAATATCGGCTTCAACAGCCCGGACCAGGAGACGAACTGGTTGATTTCCGAGCCCTACTACAACGCCATGCAGGCCATGGGCAACGAGATCGGCTCGCACTCCTATACCCATCCGGAAGACACCAATTTCCTGCTGCCCGACGTGATGACGCAGGAATTGCTGACCCAGCGGATCGCCCAGTATCAGGCCCTGCCGGGTGGGCCCGGCGTGGTTGGCCAGGCGCTGGCGTCGATGACGCTGGCAGAGGTCAACGCCAAGATCGCCCAGGTCCTGGCCTCCCCAACGCCCGAGACACTGGACGCGACGTCCAAGGCGTTCCTGCTGGCCACCTATCGCTTCCAGTTCGAAGCGGCCCGGACAGTACTGGAAGCCAATCTGGACTATCCGATCACCGGCGCAGCTGTGCCCGGCATGCCCGAGCAGATGTTCCCGGCCCAGCAGATCATCAAATACTTCGACTACCTCAGTGGCGGCGCCTCCATGCTGGGGGCCGGCTACCCCGGCGCCATCGGCTATCTGACGCCCGGCGCCGACGGGCAGGTCTATATCGCGCCCAACATGTCCTTCGACTTCACCCTGATGGGCTGGCTCGGCCTCACCGTCGCGCAGGCGGAAGCCAAATGGGCCGCCGAATGGGCCGAGCTCAACGCCAATTCGGACATGCCCATCGTGGTCTGGCCCTGGCACGACTACGGCGTTACGTCCTGGAGCCTCGATGAGGGCCAGCCGTCACCCTATACCAAGGCGATGTTCACCAACTTCATTGCCGCGGCCTATGCCGCCGGCACTGAATTCGTCACGCTGGCCGACCTGGCGGCGCGCATCAAGGCCTTCGAGCGTGCCGACTTTGGCTTCACCGTGGCCGGCGATACCATCACCATGCATGCCACCCCGCAGCTGGGCCAGCTCGGCACATTCGCGCTGGAGCTCGACGATCTTGGCGCCAAGACCATCGCCTCGGTCACCAACTGGTATGCCTACGACGCCAACAGTGTCTTCCTCGACGCCGATGGCGGCACTTTCGAGGTGCTGCTGGGCACAGCAGCCACCGACGTGACGCACATCACGTCTATCGGCTCGCGGGCCCAGTTGCTGGCACTGACCGGTAACGGCACCAATCTCGATTTCACCATTGCCGGCGAGGGCCGCGTCGTCATCGACGTGAAGCAAACAGCCGGCTTTACCTATCAGACGACGGGCGCCACCGTGGTCAGCCTGGTCGGTGACCAGTTGACGCTCGACCTCGGCCCCATCGGCAGCCACACCGTCGCGGTCCACCAGGTGCCGATCAACCTGGCACCCACCGACATCGTTCTGACCAATCTGGTGGCGATCCCGGAGAATACCGCCACGCGGTTCAAGGTGGCCGATCTGACCGTGATCGACCCCGACGTCGATCCGCTGCTCCGCAACAATGTCGTCACCGTCTCGGACGCTCGCTTCGAGATCGACGGACCGACCGGCGCGCTCTATCTCAAGGCCGGCCAGGCGGTGAACTTCGAGACCACGCCGCAGATCACGCTGACCCTGACGGCCGGCGATGGGACGGTCAGCTATTCCGAGCCACTCACCCTTGCGGTCAGCGATGCCAACGATGCGCCCACCGATATCCAGGTTACCAACCAGGTTGCCGTCACCGAGAACAACGCCCTGCGCACCAAGGTGGCCGATCTCCTGGTCGTCGATCCGGATCTGGCAGTGGCATTCCGCAACAATGTCGTTACGGTTTCGGACGCCCGGTTCGAGATCGATGCGCCGACTGGCGCGCTCTACCTCAAGGCCGGCCAGACCATCAACTTCGAGGCGGGCAGCACTATTGCCATGACACTGACCGCTGCCGACGGCACGCTCAGCGTCGCCAAGGCGCTGACGCTCACCGTTACCAATGCCAACGATCTGCCCACCGGTGCGCCAGTGATCACCGGCGCAGCCATCGAGAACACCACGCTCCGTGCCAGCGCAACTCTGGTTGCCGATCAGGATGGCTTGGGAACATTCAGCTACCAGTGGCAACGGGGTAACGGCACGACCTTCACCAACATCGTCGGTGGGACGGGCGCAAACTATCGACTGGTTCAGGCCGATGCCGACCAGTTGGTGCGCGTCGTCGTCACCTATCGCGATGGCCGCGGAACACTGGAGACGGTTGTCTCCACGCCCACCAGCCAGGTCGTGGACGTGCTCACTACCACCACTCTTGCAGCAATGACGGCCAATACTTCCCGGACGATCACTGCAGCAGAGCTCGTCGGTTCGGGACTCTCCGGCAGCTACACAATCGACACGCTCACGGCCTCGATCGGCACGCTCGTGGCGGCCGGCGCCGGCCAATGGACCTATACGCCGCCGCTCAACAACGAAACGGGCGTGACCTTCACCTACACCGCCACCGCCGGAACCAAGCTCGCGCAGGGCGGTTCGACGATGGACCTGCTGCCCTCGAACCAGGTCATCGGTACGGCCGGAACCGACAATCTGGCGGGAAGAAATACTGCCGACACTTATACCGGCCTGGCTGGTAACGACACAATTTCAGGTGGTAGCGGCAACGACATCATCTACGGCAACGAGGGGAATGATACGGCGGGCGGTGGGAACGACAACGACACGTTCATGGCAACGCTCAATGACGGCAACGATGCTTACTCAGGCAATGGCGGCACAGACATCTACGACCTGTCCCTGACCACCGCTGCTGCCGCGGTCAATCTGACGACCGGCACCGCCTCGAGCAGCCAGACCGGCACCGATACCCTCGGCACGATCGAGAATGTCCTCGGCGGCGCGGGCGCCGATACCATAACCGGCTCCTCGGGCGCCAATTCGCTCAATGGCGGCGGCGGCGATGACGTCCTGCTGGGCATGGGTGGCGCCGATACCCTGCTCGGCGGCGCGGGCGCTGACCGTCTCACCGGCGGTGCCGGACGAGACGTCATGACCGGTGGCGCCGACAACGACACCTTCATCTTCGCCGCCGTCTCCGAAATGAGCACCAGCACCTCGGCGCGGGATGTCATCACCGACTTCACCGCGGGCGTGGACAAGTTCAATTTCACCGCCATCGACGCCAATACCGCAGTAGCGGGCGACCAGGCATTCAGCTTCCTGGCGGCCCAGGGGGCGGCCTTTACCGGCGTTCGCGGACAGGTCCGCTGGGTTCAGGAAGACCCAACCGGAACCGCCAACGACAAGACGATCGTGATGGGCGACATCAACGGTGACCGGATTGCCGATTTCCATGTCGAGCTCACCGGCCTCATCAATCTGGGGAACACAGACTTCTTGCTGTGATCCCCGAAGATGACGGCCCCACGTCATCGCGCAAATGCCCGGCTCGTCCGGGCATTTGTGTTTCCGGCGGGGGCAATCCGTTGACCACCGTCAATGTCCCAGCTGATGGCGCGGCATAGCCTTCGACCGAGAAAATCGGCATCGACCGGAGAGATCGGGATGTGTGGAATAGTGGGAATCACCGGCCGCGAGCCGGTTGCTGATCGGCTGGTAAAGGCCTTGGCGCGACTGGAATATCGCGGCTACGACAGCGCCGGCATAGCCACCCTGGACCACGGCGAGATCCAGCGTCGGCGGGCTCCCGGCAAGCTGGTCAACCTGGCCAACAAGCTCTCCCTGGACCCCCTCGCCGGTTTTACCGGCATCGGCCACACCCGCTGGGCGACGCATGGCGCCCCCACCGAACTCAATGCCCACCCGCATGCAACACCCCGCGTGGCCGTAGTTCACAACGGGATCATCGAAAACTACCGGCCGCTGCTGGTCGAACTGGCCGCCGATGGCTATCTGCCGGTCACCCAGACTGACAGCGAAGTCGTGGCCATGATGGTCACGCGCTGGATGGACCTCGGGCTGACGCCGGTTGCGGCCGTGCAGGCGACCGTCAGCCGGTTGCAGGGCGCCTTTGCCCTCGTCTTCCTCTTTCATGGCGAAGAACGGATGCTCGTGGCCGCACGGCAGGGCTCGCCCCTGGCGATCGGCCATGGCGACGGCGAGATGTTCCTTGGCTCCGACGCGTTGGCTCTGTCGCTGTTTACCGACAAGGTCACCTATCTCGAGGAAGGCGACTGGGCCGTCGTCACGCCCGAAAGGGCATCGATCCACAGCCGCGAAGGGTCGCGCGTGAACCGGGTGGTCCACCAGTGTAATGCATCCTCAAATGTCGTTGAAAAAGGGCCTTACCGGCACTTCATGCTCAAGGAAATCCACGAGCAGCCCGATGCGATCTCCCGCGTCGTCGGCCGGTTCGTCGATCGCGGCACCCAGACCCTGGCGCTGGCTTCGCCCCTGTCATTCGACTTCGCGGCGCTGCCGCGCATGACCGTTTCCGCCTGTGGGACCGCCTACCTCGCCGGTCTGGTCGGCAAATACTGGTTCGAGCGCTACGCCCGCCTGCCCGTCGACACCGACGTGGCCTCCGAATTTCGCTATCGCCAGCCGCCACTACAGCCCGACGGGCTCGCCATGTTCATCTCGCAGTCTGGCGAAACTGCCGACACCCTCGCAGCGCTCCGCTATTGCGCCGCCAGCGCCCAGCACATTGCCAGCGTGATCAATGTCGAGGAATCCACCATTGCGCGGGAATCCAGCTCCACATTCCCTCTGCTCTGCGGCCCGGAAATCGGCGTGGCTTCGACCAAGGCCTTCACCACCCAGCTGACCACGCTGGCCTGCCTCTCTCTGGTTGCAGGTGATGCGCGGGGCCAGTTGGACGACGCAGTCCGCGAGGAACTGCTCGCGGCCTTGACGGCCCTCCCAGGCGCCGTAGCGGGAGCCCTTCTGGCCGAGCCCGGCATCGCCGAAATCGCACGCGACCTCAGCAAGGCGACCAACGCGCTCTTCCTGGGCCGGGGACCCTTGTTCCCCATCGCGCTTGAAGGTGCGCTCAAGCTCAAGGAGATTTCCTACATCCACGCCGAAGGCTATGCGGCGGGGGAACTCAAGCATGGCCCCATAGCCCTGGTGGATGAGGCCATTCCGGTCATCGTCATTGCGCCATCCGACGAGCTGACTGAAAAGACCGTCTCCAACATGCAGGAAGTCTGCGCTCGCGGCGGGCGCATCATTCTGATCACGGACCCCCAGGGAGCCCAGACGCATGGGGGCATGGCGCACCGGACCATCGTCCTGCCGCAGGTCCACCCGTTCATCGCGCCGATCGTCGCCGCCATCGCGGTTCAGCTGCTCGCCTATCACACGGCAGCCCATCTCGGCGCCGACGTGGACCAGCCGCGCAATCTGGCCAAATCGGTAACCGTGGAGTGACGATTTCGCAGGCCCGCACGACGCGCGGGCCTGGCGCCGCATCCGACGACCTTGCAGCGCGCGTGAAGACTCTTCCAGCATGCCGCCTGGCTTGCCGAGTTGGCCGATATCGGCCCGGATCACATCTACCTGCACAATGTCGGCCGGAACCAACAGGCCGTCATCGAGCGTTTCGGGCACGAGATCGCTGCGCTGTCGTCAGCGTAATTCGCTCAAGAGGTAGCAATGGACCAGGCCATCATCGCATTCGACCTGAAGCGCATGCTGATCGGGGATGAACCTCCGCTGTTTTTCCTCGAGATCGTCGTCCGGACGGCCATCATCTATGCCTATACCCTGCTGCTGCTGCGCTGGCTGGGCAGCCGGACGGTCGGTCAACTTTCGACGGTGGAGTTTCTTCTCGTCATCGCCCTCGGCTCGGCCGTTGGCGACGCCATGTTCTATCCCGACGTGCCCTTGATCCAGGCCATGCTGGTGGTGACGGTGGTCGTCGTGGCCAACAAGCTGCTGGATGTCAGCATCTCCAAAAGCGATCGCGCGGAACGCCTGCTCGACGGCAAGCCTCGTGAGGTGGTGCGCGACGGCGTCGTGGCGCGACGCTTTATCGATGAGAACTGGATGAGCCTCTACGAGCTGTTCCAGGAGCTGCGCGAAGACGGCATCGAACAGCTCGGCGAAGTACGGCGCGCCTATATCGAAAAGGATGGCCGGGTCACGGTGTTCCGACAGAAGGGTGATGCGCCCGCTGGTCTGGCGATCGTTCCGCCCTCTCAGATCGAACCGCGCGACCTTGTTTCTCCTGGCGATCCAGCGGCACGCGATGTGTGTCTGGTTTGCGCCACCTGCGGCCATGGTCACGACGGCTCGGACACCTGCGCGAACTGCGGCCGCGCGGAGTGGACGCCGGCCGCCGAATAGCGCCTCAGCCCTTGGAGGGCTTGGTCTTGCCCGGTTGCTCCAGTTTCGAGCCGTCCTGCTTGCGACCCAGATCGTCGATATTGTCGTCCTGCTGCTGGCCCGGCTCGGTCTCGAGCGGCGCCGGCTTTGGCTTCTCCGCGCCCATCCTAGTTCACCACTTTCTGCGTCGGGGGCGGGTTCGCCTCCAGCCGCTCAAGCGTGAACCCGACGCGGCGGGCGATCTCGAGGTCGAAATCATGGTCGGGGCTGGTGAGCTCGTATTGCCGAAGCTCTTCGGCGGTAACGCCCGCCTCAAGCGCAAACTGGTCGGGGTCGAGGCCGAGGGCCAGCCGGCGATTATGGTCCCCCTTGGGCTGGCGCTCCCTCGGATCGATGGGGAAGGTCATGGCCGTCTCCTGTCCTGAGAAATGACTGCCTATGCAATCGCTCGCCCTGTCACTTGGTTCCGCTCGGCAATGCGTCCCGGAACCAAATCGGGCAAGCGTCCGCTCTGGAACGTGCAAAATCGAGCAAGGCGCTATCGCCATGGCGCACCAGAGAAAAACATCCATCCAGGTGGTTGAAAGCGGTCTCCGGGAGGCGCAATTTCCAGCTCAATTCCGGCGTCCAACAGACGACCGGTCGAATATGGAGATACAAATGAAGTTCCCGAAGCTGCTGCTCGCCCTGGGTCTTGTGGCCGCCGCTGCCACCCCGGTTCTGGCGCAATCCGCTCTCGATCAGATCAAATCGGCTGGCGCCCTGCGCATCGGCACCGAAGGCACCTATGCGCCGTTCACCTACCACGATGATACCGGCGCGCTGGTCGGCTTCGACGTCGAGATTGGCCGGGCCATTGCCGAACGCCTCGGCGTCGAGGCCGAGTTCGTCGAAGGCCCGTGGGATGGCCTGATCGCCGGTATCGACGCCAACCGCTATGACGTCGTGATCAACCAGGTCGGCATCAACGAAGAGCGCCAGGCCAAGTACGACTTCTCCGAGCCCTACATCGCCTCCAAGGCCGCCCTCGTGGTCCGTGGCGACAATGCCGACATCACCAGCTTCGAGAGCCTCTCCGGCAAGAAGGCAGCCCAGACGCTGACCAGCAACTACGGCAAGCTCGCCGAAGGTTACGGCGCCGAACTCGTCCCCACCGAAGGCTTCGACCAGTCGATTGCCCTGGTCGTGCAGGGCCGCGCCGATGCCACCATCAATGACAGCCTGTCCTTCTTCGACTTCAAGAAGCAGCAGCCCGATGCCGACGTGAAGATCGTCGCCACCGAAGCCGATGCCGATTTCTCCGGCGTGCTGCTGGCCAAGGGCAAGCCCGAGCTGCTGGCCGCCATCAACGAGGCCCTGGCCTCGATCAAGCAAGACGGCACCTACGCCGAAATCTCGCAGAAATACTTCGGCGAAGACGTCTCGCAGTAGTATCCGGCCACCGACTGGCTTAGATGGATCGGTCGACCTGTTCGGCCGATCCTTTGTTTTGACGGAACAGCCTGATGCCGCATTGGCTATCCCTGATGATCGACTCGCTGCCCTCGCTGCTCTGGGCCTGCCTTGTCTTCACGGTACCGCTCACGCTGCTTTCCTTCGTCTTCGGTCTGGCCGTGGGCTTCGTCGCCGCCATTACCCGCCTCTTCGGACCCGCGCCGCTCGCCGCTTTCGTCCGCTTCTATGTCTGGATCATCCGCGGCACGCCGCTGCTGGTGCAGCTCTTTCTGATCTTTTACGGCCTGCCCAGCGTCGGCATCGTGCTCGATGCCTTTCCCGCCGCCCTGATCGGCTTCACGCTCAATGTCGGCGCCTATACCTCCGAAATCATCCGCGCCGTGCTGATCTCGGTGCCCAAGGGACAGTGGGAGGCAGCCTATTCCATCGGCATGACCTGGGCGCAGGCCATGCGCCGCACCATCCTGCCGCAGGCGACCCGCGTTGCCGTGCCGCCGTTGTCCAACACCTTCATTTCGCTGGTCAAGGACACCTCCCTTGCCGCGGCCATCACCGTGCCCGAGCTGTTCCGCGCCGGGCAGCGCATCGTCGCCACCACCTATGAACCGCTGATCCTCTATGTCGAGGTGGCGCTGGTCTATCTGGTGGTCAGCTCGGTTCTCTCGAGCCTGCAGGCCCGCGTCGAAAAGCGCTTCTCGCGCTATGGCGGTTTCATCGAGGCCGGATCATGATCGCGCTCGAAAACATCCAGAAAAGCTTTGCCGACAACCACGTCCTCAAGGGCGTGAGCCTGGTCGTGCCCGAGGGTGGCGTTACCGCCCTGATCGGCGCCTCCGGCAGCGGCAAGAGCACCCTGCTGCGCTGCGTCAACCTGCTCGAAATGCCCCAATCGGGGCGCATCCGCATCGACGACGCCACGGTTCATTTCACCCCGGGCAGCCATGTCAACCGCGATGCAATCCTCGCGCTGCGCCGCAAGACAGGCATGATCTTCCAGAACTTCCAGCTCTTCCCGCACCTGACGGCGCTGGAAAATGTCATGGAAGGCCTGCTCACGGTGCTCAAGTGGCCGCACGACAAGGCACGCCAGCGGGCACTCGAACTGCTGGAAACCGTGGGCATGAGCGCCAAGGCCGACGCCTGGCCCGCCAACCTGTCCGGCGGCCAGCAGCAGCGCGTTGCCATCGCCCGCGCCCTTGCCCCCTCCCCCAAGGTGCTGCTCTGCGACGAACCGACCTCGGCCCTCGATCCGCAACTGGCAACCGAGGTGGTGGAAGTCCTGGCCCAGCTCGCCCGCGATGGCACCACCATGCTGATGGCAACGCATGATTTGCGCCTCGCCGCCACCATTGCCAGCAACGTGGTTTACCTCGATGCCGGCGAGATCGTGGAAGCCGGGCCCGCCCGCCAGGTGTTCAGCGCGCCCATGGAGGAGCGCACCAAGCGCTTCATCTCGACGCTGACCGCCCATGCTGCGGCGCCCGGCCCGTAGCGCTTGCCGCCTTCGCGCAAAGGCGCTACGGCTCCCCCATGAGCTTCAACAAATTTCCGCCCAAGCCGAAATACGATCCCGATACCGGGCCGGTCTATCTTTACGGCCTGCACACGGTGCGCGCCGCGCTGGACAACAAGAACCGCATCAAGAAGGTGCTGCTGGCCACGCCAAACGCCCTGATGCGGCTCAAGGAAACCGGCGAAATCGGCAAGGTCACCGTCAAGGAGACCACGCCCAAGGAACTCGACAAGCTCCTGGGCGAGGATGCCGTGCATCAGGGCGCGGCGCTCGAAGTCGATCCGGTCAGCCGCTTCGGTCTCGATGACATCCATCCGCTCAAGCTGGTGGTTGTACTTGACCAGATCACCGACCCGCACAATGTCGGCGCCATCCTGCGCACCGCCTGTGCCTTCGGCGCCGATGCCGTCATCACCACGGCCCGCCATTCGCCGCGCGAGACCGGTGTCATGGCCAAATCGGCCTCGGGTGCGCTCGACCTGGTGCCGATGATCGAGGTCCGCAACCTCGGCGACGCGCTGGAAAAGCTCAAGGCCCGCGGCATGTTAGTGCTGGGTTTTGATTCTGAATCGGAACATCAGCTCAAGCCCCGCTCCGGCGATCAGCCCCTGGCCATCGTCATGGGCGCCGAAGGCAAGGGCCTGCGCCAGCGCACCCGTGAACTCTGTGACGAGATGGTCAAGCTCGACATGCCCGGGCCGATCAAGTCGCTCAACGTGTCCAATGCCGCGGCCATTGCGCTCTTTGCGGCGACAGCCGGGCGGGTCTGATGAGCCAGTTTACCCCCTTCGCCATGGCTTTGCGCCTCTCGGGCGTCACCGTCGGCCAGTATGACCTCGATGCCGCGCTCAAGCAGCTCACCAGCCGCTATGAGCCCGAAGACGCCGATGCGAGCTTCTATGCACAGGTCGACGTGCCAGTGACCAATCCCGTGCGCGCGCTGCTCGAACTGGCCGAGCGCTCGGGCCCCGCCATCGCCGCCATGCTAGACGACCGGCGGATCGGCAAGGCCGTGCTCGATCTGGCCTTCGACTATCCCGAGCATGGCGAGGCCATGTCCGCCCGCCTGCCCGCCCACGCGGCAGCGGCAATCGCCGGCTACGGCATCGATATCGAGATTTCCGTCTACCTGACCGATGTCGAGGAAGACGAAGAGGACTGAGCCTTCCTCACCCCTCCCTCTGGGAGAGGTGGAGAAAGCTCACAGCGTCCCGCGCAGATCCGGAACGTCGGCCGTGATCAGGTCGCGGCCGAAGACGCTGTTGTCCTTGGGCACGAGACGCACCACCGAGTAGCCCTTCGCCTCCAGCTGCGCCAGGAACACCGGCAGGGTCTCGACCGTCCGCTGGTGGATGTCATGGAACAGGATGATGCCGCTGCCGCGTGCATCGAGCCGCTCCAGGGTGCGCGTTGCAATCGCCTCGGGGCTGTCCTTGTAATAGTCCTTGCTGTCGATATCGACATCGAGCACCACCATGTTGCCCTGCATCAGGTTGGTGCGGAGGAACCCAGTCTGCGACAGGTACGGGAACCGGAAGAACGGCGACAGCGCCTGCCCGCCCCCTTCCAGCGCCAGCCGCACGGCGCGCTCACCCTTGGCGATTTCGTCCAGCGCCGCCTGCCGGCTGAGATTGCCCAGGTCGACATGGCTGAATGTGTGGCTGCCAACCGTATGATCGCTGGCCGCAACCTGCTGCGCCAGCCCGGGATTGGCCTGCGCTGCCGATCCCAGCATGAGGAACGTCGCCTTGACGCCGAAATCGCTCAAAGTCGCCAGCACCGCGCTGGTCTTGCCGGGGCGCGGACCGTCATCAAACGTGAGCACGACCTCACCCGGATGCAGGACGATATCGGCCGTCGAGGCGACGGCCAGGGTGCGCCCACCGAGATGACCGCCGGAAAAGATGCGCTGGGGCATGGGTTGCTGGGTGATCGGTTGCGAAGCGGGAAGGATGCTGTTGGTAATCAATGGCGCGGTGCTCGCCAGATGCGGCGAAGGCCCCTGCGATGATGGTGGCTTGGCACACCCCGTCAGAGCCGCGCTCGCGATCACAAGACACATAACAAAACGCGAAAGCGACACGGGACTGAACTCAGCGCCATTACAACTGCGCTCAGTTTTCGGGGATTATGGTTAACATTCCCCTCGCGAATGCTTAAGAACTACTTACCGGCCAGTGCTTTAGCCTTGCGACCGAGGGTATCGAGCGCGCTCAGGAAAGCCGAGCGATCAGCGGGCCGGAAGCCGGCATTGTAGCCCTTGCTCTCGCCGGTCTCGCGCAGATGCTGCTTGAGGTCGCGCATCGCCAGCGCCATGCCAATGGAGGCCGGCGTGAACGGCTTGCCGGTAAAACCCAACACGTGGCACCCCTTGTCGATGGCCCGGCTGGCCAGCGGAATATCCGCCGTCAGCACGATGTCATTGGCTTGTGCCTGCTCGACGATCCAGTCGTCGGCCGCATCCGCCCCCGCGGCCACCACGACCACGCGGATCATCGGGTCGCGTGACGGCCGGACGCCTCCGTTGCTCACCAGCGTGATAACGAGCCCCAGCCGCTCGGCCACCCGCATGGCCTCATCCTTGACCGGACAGGCATCGGCATCGACGAAAATGGTGGGATCAGGCATGGGCTATGACGTCCTTCACGAAGGCCAGCCGCTCGGCCACCGGCGCTTTGGGGAGTTCGATAATGCGATAGCCGAGTTCGGCATAGCAGTCACGCAATGACGCGTAGACGCGCTGGGCATGCTCCCACCCCTCCCGGCGCTCGGCATCGGTGACATAAATCTCGCGCCAGGGCGGCGCCAGGAACACCACCGGATTGTAGCGATAGAGCAAGGCCGCCCGCCGGAAATGCGCAGTCCGGGTCAGCCCCCAATCCCTGCCATAGGCAACCAGCTCCGGAATGCCGCGATCGCACAGCGCTGGCGCGCCGCCGCCCAGCGCCAGATAGGTCTGGACATCCCGATCCAGCATTAGTTCGGCATAGAGCGTCCGGTCACCCCAATGGTGCGCCGGACCATCGATGGCTTCCTGCGCCTGGATGATGGCCCGCGCCGCTTCGCGCCCGACGGGGATCCCAGACTCGGCCGCCGCATCCAGTAGCGTGGTCTTGCCGGCGCCGGGGCCACCGGTAACGATGAAGAGGTTGTCGAAATGATGGGGCATGGCTCGTCGTCCTCATGAATGAGCGGCCGCGTGGCGGCCGAGGGAGAATCGAAAATGACGGGAGAAGTGATCGACAAGGCGAGTTGGGCCGATCCCTCGGCGGGCATCGAAAACTGGCGGGGAGAGTTCGAGGGCGGCGCCCACGGCGCAGGCATCAGCGTCATTTTCGTCCGCACCGAAATCGTCGGGGACGGGCCGCGCCTGCACCAACATCCCTACCCCGAAACCTTCATCGTGCGCAACGGGCGGGTTCGTTTCACCGTCGGCGGCGAAGTCATCGAGGCCGTAGCCGGGCAGATCGTCGTCTGCCCCGCCAATGTGCCGCACAAGTTCGAAAACCTCGGGCCGGGCCTCCTGGAGCAGATCGATATCCACGAGGCCGGGGCATTCGAGACGGTATGGCTTGAATAGCTCGGGCTATCGCGCCCGGGCCTGCTGGCTAACCCGATAGGCATTGCGGCGTGCCCGCATGACCTCGCCCAGGGGACGATGCGCGGCAAGCCCGCTCCACGGATCAAAGCCCACCGCCTCCACGGCCGCGGGGTCAGCGATGGTGTGGAGCGTGAGGGTGGCGACGGGCACCGGCGGACGGCTCGCGCTCTGCTGCACGAACACGCGGTG
>CBFGMY010000096.1:0-15231 GCA_965650055.1 uncultured Devosia sp. | reverse complement strand
CTGGTAATACGGCTTGATCTCGCCGCGGGCGATGGCCCGTTCGAGGTCGAAGGCCGGCACGCGCGAGCGCCGCACATAGCCCAGCGACAGCAGCAGCACGATCGCGCTCATGCCGCAGGCAATGGCCGTGAAGGCGACATCGAGGTCGGCATAGGTCGAGCGGGCCATGACGAAGGGGATGGCATATTCCACCTTGAGCGGCAGCTCCCCGGCAAAGGCCTCGGCGACGACGAACTCGGCGCTGGAGCTGCGTCGATCATAGGCTGCGGCGTCGCCGATGGTGAGCACCGGCGTACCATTGGTCAGCAGCACGCGCATCATGGCGGCGCTGGGCAGCGCCTGCGCCAGCCCGTCCGAGGTCTGGCCCATGAGCGGCATGAACGCCGAGACGCGGCGAGACTGGCCGAAGGCCTGGGTGATCTTGAGGGCCGGCATGGCCAGGTCGCCGAGCTGGACCAGCGTGATGGTCTCGGTATGGCCGGGCACCGGCAGGTTCTCGGAAAGCGGTGAATAGGCAACCGTCCGACCGAAAGCGTCGCAATATTGGACGCCGTCGGAATTCTCGACCAGCACCTGCTTCATGCTGAGACTGGCTTCGATCTCGCGCTGCACATTGGCGACAAAGGTCGGCGTGCAGAGCGACGGGCTCTCCGCCAGGATGCGGCGCAGTGCGCCGATGGCGTCGTTCACACCGATTTCAATTTGTGAAGTAACGCCGGCAACGTATTGCCTTGTTTGTTCTTTTTCACGAACTCGAACGTAGCTGTCCAACAGGTAATCCACCGCCACGATGGGAACAAACGCGAGCAGCGCACCCATCAGCGTCAGGATATGAGAATATTTGGACTTCAAGATTCGAATCCGGATCGACCAGTCGATACCTCATCGGTATCAAACCAGCATTTAACGGATCATTAACGGTGGTTAACCAGTTGCAAACCAAGGGGGATGCGAATTGGCTCGAACCTGGCCTACGGCGCCCTTCGCGCATCTGCAGACCGACCGGGATTATCTCGTGGTCCGCGCCTTCCGCGACTTTGATGGCGGCGAGCATGAAGAGGGCGAGGTCTGGACCTTCCTCGGCTCCAGTTTCCTGCCCTATGACGATGGATTGTCGCTCTTTGCCGTGATCGATGGCGTCGATCGGCAAGTGCGCATGCAATGGCGCAACGAGGAACAGGGCCCCATCATCGATCGCCTCGCCGAGTACCTGCAACCAAAGCAAAAGGCGGCCCCGTAACCGGGACCGCCTCTGTTCTGCATTGCCAGCAGGATTACTGAACGTTGAGGCGGATGCTCAACTCGCGCAGTGCCTTGGACGAAGCCGGGCTCGGCGCACCCATCAGCAGGTCTTCGGCCTGCTGGTTCATCGGGAAGGCCGTGATCTCGCGCAGGTTGGCCACGCCGCAGAGCAGCATGACGATGCGGTCGATACCGAAGGCTGCCCCGCCATGCGGCGGTGCGCCATACTGGAAGGCGCGGTAGAGGCCGCCGAACTGCTCCTCGACCTCGTCGCGGCTCTTGCCGGTCAGCTCGAATGCCTTGACCATCAGGTCGGGCAGCTGGTTACGGATCGAGCCCGAGGCGATTTCGTAGCCGTTGCAGACGGCGTCATACTGATACGCCTTGATGGTCAGCGGATCCTGGCTGTTGAGCGCCTCGATGCCGCCCTGGGGCATCGAGAACGGGTTATGCGCGAAGTCGACGCGCTTTTCCTCTTCGCTCCACTCGTAGAACGGGAAATCGACAATCCAGCATAGCGCGAACTGCTCGGTGTCGACAACGCCGAGGTCGGTGCCGACCTTGGTGCGGGCTTCGCCGGCGAACTTGTAGAACTTCTCCGGGCGGCCGGCGACAAAGAACACGGCATCGCCATCGGCCAGACCGAGCTGAGCCTTGAGCGCGGCGGTGCGTTCTTCGCCGATATTCTTGGCGATCGGGCCCGAGCCCTGCCCGTCCTTGAAGAAGATGTAGCCGAGGCCCGGCTGGCCTTCGCCCTGCGCCCAGGCGTTCATGCGATCGCAGAAGGCACGGCCGATCGGCTCGGCGCCCGCCTTGTTCTTGGCTGGGATCGCCCAGACTTCGACCTTGGGATCGACTTCGATCTGGCCGGCAAACACCTTGAAGCCCGAACCGGCAAAATGCTCGGTCACGGCCTCGATCTCGATCGGGTTGCGCAGGTCGGGCTTGTCCGAGCCATATTTGCGGATGGCCGTGTCATAGGGAATACGCGGCCAGTCCTTGGTGACGCGCTTGCCTTCGGCAAACTGCTCGAAGATCGAGGTGATCACCGGCTGGGTGGTGTTCCACACGTCTTCCTGGGTCACGAAGCTCATTTCCAGGTCGAGCTGGTAGAATTCGCCCGGCAGGCGGTCGGCGCGCGGATCCTCGTCGCGGAAGCAGGGCGCGATCTGGAAGTAGCGGTCAAAGCCGGCCACCATCAGCAGCTGCTTATACTGCTGGGGCGCCTGCGGCAGGGCGAAGAACTTGCCCGGATGGATGCGCGAAGGCACCAGGAAGTCGCGCGCGCCCTCCGGCGACGACGCCGTCAGGATCGGCGTCGAATATTCGGCAAAGCCCTGCTCGGTCATGCCCGAGCGCATCGCCGCGATCACCTTGGTGCGCTTGACGATGTTGGCATGCAGCTTCTCGCGGCGCAGGTCCAGGAAGCGGTACTTGAGGCGCACGTCTTCCGGATAATCCTGGTCACCGAATACCGGCAGCGGCAGTTCCTTGGCGGCCGACAGCACTTCGATCTCGCGGATGAACACCTCGATCGTGCCGGTGGGCAGGTTTGGGTTCACGGCGGACGCGTCGCGGAGCTTTACTTCGCCGTCGATGCGGATGACCCACTCCGAGCGCACCTTTTCGGCGGCTGCGAAGGCAGGAGAATCAGGGTCGATGACGGCCTGGGTCACCCCGTAATGGTCGCGCAGGTCGATGAACAGCAGGCCGCCATGGTCGCGGATGCGATGCGCCCAGCCGCTCAGGCGCACGGTCTGGCCCGCTTCCTTGGCAGTGAGGGCCCCGCAGGTATGCGAGCGGTAGCGATGTGAGGTCATGTCGAAACTCTGGGAAAAGGCCTGAATCTTGGGCGGGAAAAGCGCATGGGAGTCCCCGCTTGTCAAGTTGAACGGGCGTCGGCGGAACCATCGACGCCGCGCGCGCGCTAACCCTGCCGGATTGCTTAACAAATCCGGTATGGAGTGGACCCCGCGCACCTGCTAGGAAAGATATTGACGAATTTGAGACGGACGCCGGTATGGACCTCATAGTTTCCACAGACGTGCTCGCTTCTTTCTGCGAGCGCGCTGCGAAGTTCGATTTTGTGACTGTCGATACCGAGTTCCTTCGCGAAACGACCTATTGGCCGAAACTCTGCCTCATCCAGGCCGCCACCGACGACGAGGCGGTGCTGATCGACCCGCTCGCTCCCGCACTGGACCTGGCGCCGTTCTTCCACCTGCTGGCCAATCCCGGTGTCACCAAGGTGTTCCACGCCGCGCGGCAGGACATCGAAATCTTCGTCAAGCTGACCGGCAAGGTCCCGGTCAATATCTTCGACACCCAGATCGCCGCCAGCGTGTGCGGCTTTGGCGACAGCGTCTCCTACGACAACCTCGTCCGTTCCATCACCAATGTGGAGCTCGACAAGTCCAGCCGCTTTACCGACTGGTCGGCGCGTCCGCTCAGCGAGAAGCAGCGCCTCTATGCCGTGGCCGACGTCACCCATCTGCGCGACATCTATCGCGAGTTGCGCAAGCAGGTCGACGCCACCAAGCGCTGGGACTGGGTGGAGGACGAACTGGGCGTGCTGCGCAGCATCGATACCTATGTCGTCCAGCCGGAACAGGCCTGGGAACGGCTCAAGATGAAGATCAACCGCCCGCGTGATCTGGCGGCGATGATGAAGCTTGCCGCGTGGCGGGAACGGCGCGCGCAGGACAGCGACCAGCCGCGGAGCCGCGTGCTCAAGGACGACGTGCTGTTCGAGCTGGCCATGCAGCGCCCGCTGACGCCGGATGCGTTCGAGAAGCTCCGCGCCGTGCCGCGTGGCTTTGGCCGCAGTTCGGCCGCCGCCGAGATCATGGTGCTGCTCAGGGATGTGGAAGCGCTCGGCAAGGCCGACCTGCCCAGCATGCCGGAGCGCTATCGCGGTCCGTCACCCAAGGGCGCTGTCGGCGACCTTATCCGCGTATTGCTCAAGTCAGTTGCCGAGCAGCATGGCGTTGCTGCCCGTATTCTCGCCACTTCGGACGATATCGACGCTCTCGTGCTCGATGACGAGGCAGACGTCCCTGCCCTCAAGGGCTGGCGTCGCAAGCTCTTCGGTGACAAGGCGCTCGATATCAAGCATGGCCGCATTGGCCTGGTCGCGACGCGCAAGGGCGTCCTGGAATTCGCCGTGAAGGATGCGACGCCGGCGGAGTAGCTACTCCACCCGCACCGCCGAGGCCTTGAGCCCGGCTACGCCGGCGAACTGCTCCAGCCGGCCGCGCAGGTGTTCGCCGTCGAGGAAGGCCAGGTCGGCAGGCAAAACCAGCGACAGGGCGTTGCCGGCCACCTCGAAGCGGATGCGCGGCAGGATGCCGGGCATTGCGGCCGTCATTGGATAGGCCACCCGGAACAGTGCACCAATCAGCCGCGCACGAGCCGTCGTCTCAGCCGAGCCGAGTCCGGCCAGCGGAGCCGCCGCCTTGCTCTTGAGCCCGTCATAGCGCACGGCGATGGCCTGGGCGAGGAACGAGCGACCGGGGTGATCCACGCCGCTCAGCGAGCTGTAGGCCACCGCATCGACGCTTTGCGGTCCGCGATAATCGGGATGGGCGCGCCAGCCGATATCGGCCAACAGACACGCCACGGTGCGGAGCCGCGCCTGGTCGGTGGTTTCCGGGGTGCCGGTCAGGTCGAGAAACTGGCCACTGAATTCCACCAGGTCGCTGGCATGGGCCGGCGAGCGGGAGCGCAGCACGGAGAGCTCTTCGGCGCCCTGGATCAGCGGGTCGATGGCCTGCTCGCGCTTGTCGAGAAGCCCATAGAGATAGCCTTCGCGCACGCCCAGGGCCGAGAACACGACATCGGCGAATTGACCAGACTTGAGCACTTCGGCCATCACGGCCGCGCCGAACGGGACCAGTTCGCGGCGGGACGAGCTGACATGCTCGGCCCCCGGATAGGCCTTGAGGGAGCCCGCGCCGATAATGTCCTGGCAGAAGGCGATCATGTCGTCCGCCGGGACGACATAGTGCTGCACCATATGCAGCGGATAGTTGCGCACGATCTGATGCAGCTTGGCCAGCGAGCGCCAGGTGCCGCCAATGGCGGCAAACGAGGCATCTGTCCCGGAGCGACCCAGCGAGGATTTCTGCAGCCGCTCGCGCACGATCGCCGCCGCCCTTACGGGCGAACCATTGCTGTCGTCCTGCAGGCGGATGACGCCGATCTCGAACGATTCCCCGTCCGTGTCATTGCCTTCGTTGATGCTGGAGAGCTCAAGGCTGCCGCCGCCAAGATCGCCGACGATGCCGGTAAAGCCGGGAATGCCGGCCACAGCGCCGAGGGCGGCGTAATGGGCCTCTTCCTCGCCCGACAGCACCTGTACCTTGCTGTCCATCAGCGCCTCGACGGCGTCGACAAATTCCTGCCGGTTGGCGGCGTCGCGGACTGCCGATGTCGCCAGCACCCACACCTTGCCCACGCGCATCATCCGCGCCACCAGGGCAAAGCGTTTGATAGCATCGAGCGCCTGGGCGACGTTGGCGTCGGCGAGCCGGCCCGTCCGGCCGACGCCCCGCCCCAGTGCACAGGCCGATTTTTCGTTATAGAGCGGCGTCAGCGCCCTTGCGTGACGCTCATAGACGACCAGGCGCACCGAGTTGGACCCGATATCGAGCACGGCCACGGGCTTTGCGCCCTTGATGCGGCCCTGCGCCGTCGGGTCGGCATCAACGCCCCAGAATTGATTCAAGCCAGGCCCTCTTCGCCGTCGCCACCGGCGCTACCGCGTCCCGATAGCGACGGATTGGTCATGAAGTAGTCATGCGCATTGAAGGGCTCTTCCCCTTCGGCGGTGCGCACGCGATGCGAACTGCCGTCAGGCAATACCTCCCAGCTCTGCTGGTTGTCACGCAGATACGCTACCAGGATGCGGTCGAGGATCTGCTTATGCACGGTCTTGTTGAGAATCGGCACCATCACTTCGACACGGCCATCCAGGTTCCGTCCCATCAGGTCGGCCGAGGAAATATAGACCTTGGCGCGCGGATTGGGCATGCTTTCGCCATTGCCGAAGCAGTAGATGCGGCTGTGCTCGAGGAACCGGCCGACCACCGACTTCACCCGGATGTTGTCGGAGAAGCCGGGAATGCCGGGCCGCAGGCAGCAGATGCCGCGGACGATCAGGTCGATCTTCACGCCTGCCTGGCTGGCGTCGTAAAGCGCGTCGATGACCTGTGGATCGACCAGCGAGTTCATCTTGAGCAGGATGCTGGCCGGCTGGTTATTGCGCGCGAATTCCATCTCCGCGGCAATATTGTCCAGCAGCGTCTGCCGCAGGTTCACCGGTGAAACCGCGATCGTCTCGAGTTCGGTCGGCCGGGCATAGCCGGTGATGAAGTTGAACACGCGTGCCACGTCGCGGGTGATGGAGGGGTCGATGGTGAAGTAGCTGAGGTCGGTATAGATCTTGGCGGTGATCGGGTGGTAGTTGCCCGTGCCGATATGGCAATAGCTGACCAGCTTGCCCTTTTCGCGCCGCACCACCTGGCTGAGCTTGGCGTGGGTCTTGAGCTCGATGAAGCCGAACACCACCTGCGCGCCGGCGCGCTCCAGGTCACGGGCCCAGCGGATATTGGCTTCCTCGTCAAAGCGCGCCTTGAGTTCGACCAGGCACGTCACCGACTTGCCGGCTTCGGCGGCCAGCACCAGCGCCTTGATGATCGGGCTGTCGGCCGAGGTGCGGTAAAGCGTCTGCTTGATGGCAACCACATCCGGGTCGCGGGCTGCCTGCATCAGGAACTGCGCCACCACGTCGAAACTCTCGAATGGATGGTGCACCAGGATATCCTTGGCGCGGATGGCGGCGAAGCTGTCGCCGCTATAGTCGCGAATGCGCTCGGGGAAGCGGGCGTGATAGGGCGTGAACTTGAGGTCCGGGCGCTCGACATCGCAGACCTTGCGTGCGTCGGCCAGTCCCAGGAAACCCTGCACCTCGAACACGTCGCCATCCTTGACGCCCAGCTGTTCGCTGATCTGGCGCTTGAGGGCACGCGGCATCGAGCTTTCGATCTCGAGGCGGATCACCTGGCCGCGGCGGCGCTGGCGCAGCGCGGTCTCGAACTCCACCACCAGGTCGGCCGCTTCATCGTCGATTTCGATTTCGCTGTCCCGGATGACGCGGAAGGCGCCCGAGCCGACCACTTCGTGGCCGGGGAACATCTTGTGGAAGAACAGCTTGACCAGCGTGTCGATGGTCACGACTTCGCTGCGCCCTTCCGAAACCAGGCCGGTCGGCAGGTTGATGAAACGGTCGAGATTGCCGGGAATGCGAACCAGCGCGGTCAGCGGCAGGTCATTGTCGGGGCGCTTGAGTTCGAAGGCCAGCGCCAGCCCCAGATTGGGGATGAACGGGAACGGATGCGCCGGGTCGACCGCAATCGGGGTCAGCACCGGGAAGATCTCTTCGCGGAACAGCTTTTGCAGGTAGTTCACCTGGTCCGGCGTCAGGTCGTCGGCCTCGTGGATCACCACGTTCTGCGCAAACAGTTCCTCGCGCAGGCTCTGCCAGTGATCCTGCTGCTCGAGCTGCAGGTGCTGGGCGAGCGTGGCGATCTCTTCCATCTGCTCGGCCGGCGTCAGGCCGTCGGCGCTCTGCTTGGAAAGCCCCGCGCGCATCTGGCCCTTAAGGCCGGCCACGCGGACCATGTAGAATTCATCGAGATTGTTGGCCGAGATCGACACGAAGCGCAGCCGTTCCAGCAACGGGTGGTTCACATTGCCGGCTTCCTCGAGCACGCGCATGTTGAACTGCAGCCAGCTTACCTCACGATTGACGAAGCGCGCCGGGCTCTTGCGCAGCGCTTCGACATCGGGGACCGAGACATCGGCTTCGGTAAACTCGCTCATTTCATTCATCGTCTTGGGTATCCCAATCCTGTTCCAGGCTCGTATCGCCGCGCGCCAGTCGGCGCCGGTTGAGCGCATCTGCGGCGACGCTGCGGGTAATAGCCGTGCCCTTGGCAAGCGCCAGCCGGTCAATGAGGTCAGCCAGAGTCACGACTTCTTCGGCGGAGCGCTCCATGCGCGCCACCAGATAGAAGATGATTCTGGGATCGACCTTGATCTGCCGATCCCCGAACAGTTTCACGAACATCTGTGACAATTGAATGTCGTCCGTCAGTTCCAGCGTGTATGCGGCCGCTCGCCTGGCCCGCGAGCGGACATCATCGGTCGCCAGCGGCCAGTTCGCAATGTCTTCCCGCGCCGTCAGCAAGATCGGGCGCTGCTCGCGCATGGACTGATTGAGCAGGTGGAAGAGCCCGGCCTCGTCATAATCCAGCCGATCCACATCCTCGACGATGACAGGGGCGGTCCCCCCCTCGGTCGCCAGAGCCTCGAGATCACCGACGCCGGCAAAGCGGGCGCCGCTGCGATCGGCGAAGATGCGCGCCAGGTGCGACTTGCCGGACTTGGCCGGGCCGGTCACCAGCGTCACCGGATCGGGCCAATGCGGAAAGGCCATGATGCGGCCATGCGCCAGCGCGTTGCCTTCGCCGACCATGAAATCCGCCTCGCCCTGGGCGGGGGTGTGCCCCAGTTCGAGCGTCAGCTGCCCCTTGGGCTCGTCAGGACTGGCCGGAAGCGCCATCGGGGCCACCATTCTGCCCGAGATAGAGGGTGCTGGCCTTGTACTTGGCCACGCCATAGCGCACCACCACGCCGACAATGGCGGCCAGCGGCACAGCCAGCAGCAGGCCGACAAAGCCGAACAGGGCGCCGAAGGCCAGCAAGGCAAACATCAGCCAGACCGGGTTGATGTTGATCGAGCCACCCACCAGCTTGGGATAAAGGATGTTGCCCTCGACGAACTGCCAACCGAGGAAAATGGCGCAGACGCCCACCACCATCCAGTAATTGGGCCAGAACTGCACGATGGCGATACCGACCGACAGCACGAAGCCAAAGGCGAAGCCGACAAACGGGATGAAGCTCAGGAGCCCGGCGATCAACCCGACGGCGAGGCCGAAATTGAGCCCGATCAGGCTCAGCGCCGTGGCATAGAAGGCCGCGTCGATCAGCAACACACCGCCCTGCCCGCGGATGACGCCAGCCATCGATTTGTCGATGTCATTGAGGATCTGGTTGATCTCGGTGCGCGATTCCCGCGGCAGCAACCCCTGCAGACCCCGGATCATGCCCTCCCAATCGAGCAGCAGATAGAAGGCAACGACCGGCGTCAGCAGGGTAAAGCCGATGACGCCGGCACCGGTGAGACCGATATTGACCAGCTCGGCCGGCAATGTGGCGATAAAGCCAAGCGCCTGAGCCGCCATGTCGCTGATGGTGGCCTCGAGCTGGGCGGCGCGCTCCGGCCCCAGCCACGCGTTGATTTCAGGAGACCAGCGAACCGCCAGATCCTGCAAATCGGACACGTAGCCGGGCAGCCGCTGGATCAGCCCGATGATCTGTTGCCCGATCAGCGGGACGAACATGAAGAACAGGCTGACCACGATGGTGATCACGCTCAGAAGGACCACGGCCGTGGCCCAGCCGCGGCTGAACCGCCAGGCCTGCAGCTGGTTGACCAAGGGGTTGAGCAGGTAAGCCAGCGCCGCGCCGACCACGAACGGCAGCAGGATGCCGCGGAACAGCCAGAGCAGCAGCACCAGCACTACAAGGAAGGTGACCCAGATCAGCACTTGATTTCGCAGTGTCATGGTGCCGGGCGGCCCTTGCGTCGGTGTGGTGGAGAAGCTATCAGGCCGTCTAGCTTCCGGCTCCGGAGTTGGCAACCGCCTTGGTCTTCCGGTAACGGCTTTGCGCACGCTTTCCCCATACGGTGTTGAGGCCAATGTCCGATCCGCAAAACCTGACATCAAACGGTCTGTCGTACAAGCAGGCCGGTGTCGATATCGATGCCGGCAATGCCCTTGTCGAGGCCATCAAGCCCGCTGTCCGCTCAACCAGGCGTCCGGGCGCCGATGGCGAGATCGGCGGCTTCGGCGGTCTGTTCGACCTGAGGGCCGCCGGCTTTACCGATCCGGTGCTGGTGGCGGCCAATGACGGCGTCGGCACCAAGCTCAAGATTGCCATCGATACGGGCAATCATGGCACCATCGGGCAGGACCTGGTGGCCATGTGCGTCAACGACATTATCGTCCAGGGCGCCGAGCCGCTGTTTTTTCTCGACTACTTCGCCACCGGCAAGCTCGATGTCGAACAGGGCACCGCCATTGTTTCGGGCATTGCCGAGGGCTGCCGCATAGCCGGCTGCGCCCTGATCGGCGGCGAAACCGCCGAAATGCCGGGTATGTATCATGGCAACGACTATGACCTGGCCGGCTTTGCCGTTGGCGCCGCCGAGCGCGGCACCCTGCTGCCCCGCGCCGACATCGCCGAAGGCGATACCCTGGTGGCCATCGCCTCGTCCGGTGTGCATTCCAACGGCTATTCGCTGGTCCGCAAGATCGTCGAGCTGAGCGGCCTGGCCTGGACCGCCGACGCTCCCTTTGCCTCTGGCCAGTCGTTGTCGGAGGCGCTGCTGACGCCCACCCGCATCTATGTGAAGCCTCTCCTGGCCGCGCTGAAGGCTGGGATCGGCATCAAGGCGCTGGCCCACATTACCGGCGGTGGTTTCATCGACAATATTCCGCGCGTGCTGCCCGATCATCTGGCAGCCCATGTCGACCTCAACGCCGTGAACGTGCCCAAGGTCTTCGGCTGGCTGAGCCAGGTCGGCGGCATGAACGAGCGCGAAATGTTGCGCACCTTCAACTGCGGCGTCGGCATGCTGGTCGCCGTGGCGCCTGATGATGCGCAGAAGCTGGTCGATCACCTCAATGCTTCGGGCGAAGTCGCCTCGATCGTCGGCAAGCTCACCGCCCGCACCGGGGAAGCGGTAACCTTCGAAGGCCGGCTGGCGCTCTGAATGGGCGAGCCCGGCCGCCTGATCCTGATCTGCGGCCTCCCTGGAACTGGAAAAACCACGCTCGCAGGGGCTTTGGCGGCTCGCCATCGAGGCACGATCTATTCGCCCGATGACTGGATGGATGCCCTTGGCATCGACATCTGGGATACGGCGATGCGCAAGCGGATCGAGGACCTGCAATGGCAGCAGGCGCAGGACGTTCTGCGTCTGGGCGGCACCGCCATCATTGAATGGGGCACCTGGGGCCGGTCTGAGCGTGATACTCTGCGCGAGGGCGCCCGTGCCGTTGGCGCCACGGCCGAACTGCATTTTCTCGATGCGCCGCCCGAGGTGCTCCATCGTCGCGTCACGGCGCGTGGCCGTGAGAACCCGCCCTTGACCCTGGAAGACCTTCGCAGCTATTCGGCCGCCATCGAGCGCCCGACGGCGGCGGAGTTCGCCCTTTACGATCCTGCCCTGGAGCCTCACCCATGACCCGCAAGCGCGTTGCCATTCTCATCTCCGGGCGCGGCTCCAATATGTCGGCGCTGATCGAGGCTGCTGAGGCGGCCGATTATCCCGCCGAGATCGTGGGTGTGTTCTCCAACAAGCTGGATGCGCCGGGTCTTGATTTTGCCCGGGCTCATCGTGTCCCCACGGTCGCCGTCTCGCACAGGGATTTCGCCAGCCGCGAAGACTTCGATGCCGTGATTGACCAAACCCTTGCCGGCTGGGATGCCGACTATGTGTGCCTCGCCGGCTTCATGCGTATCTTTTCCGCCGGTTTCGCGCAGAAATGGACGGGTCGGATGCTCAACATCCACCCTTCCCTGCTGCCGCTCCACAAGGGGCTCAAGCCACAGCAGCAGGCCCTCGACGCCGGCGATGCCGAAAGTGGCTGCACCGTGCACTGGGTTATCCCCGACCTCGATGATGGTCCGGCGATCCTCCAGGCCCGCGTCCCGGTCGAGCCGGGCGATGACGCCGACACGCTCGCGGCGCGGATATTGCTGGAAGAACACAAGGCCTATCCCCGGGCTCTTGCCATGGTGGTTCGCGGCGAGGCCCGGTTTCCGGCCTAGGCCCTTCTCACCGACCCGGGCGACTGCTCACCGGGTTGATCGTCCCCCGTATGCCCTGGGCGAGCGATCTTGGCCGAACAGGCTTCGCTGTTCGATCAAATAAAGATCGTAGTATTTCTAAACGCTGCGTGTTGCGTCGATTACTTTTCGGGTGCACTCTGTCGCCCATCCAGTAAATTGTCTGGCACAACCGAGCCTTGGGGGGCGCGATGAGATCCATGATCTTGGGCGTTGTTGTTTCGACTGTGTTGGTCTTTCCCGTGACTGCGGCGCCAAAGGTGTTCAGTACCTCCGTACTGACGGCCAAGGGCGCAGCCGTGAGTAACGGCACCTATGATGGCTGGGCCGCCACCTCGTCGGCATTGGCCCAGACCAAGAACCAGGATTTCGATGTTTCCTGTGATGTCACCGTCGCCCGGTCCGGCAATGTGGTCGAACACGCCACGATCCCCAAGCTGATCGACAGTGTCGCCCTGATGAACCAGATCAAGGCGCTCGACGTCGACGTGTTCGTCATCGACCAACTCAAGGTATGCGGCAATTCGGTCGTTCCGCCCGGGTCGCCGGCCGGCACCGAGTTTGCCGGCTGCGCCGCCCCGAACAACAATCCGCTGATCCTGGTCAATCGCGGCGACCCGACCGGGCGGAGCCTGATCCATGAAATCGGGCACAAGGCGGGCCTGGGCCACACCTGGCCCACCGCTCAATGCACCCTGAACCAACCGGCCGGGCTGTCCTTCGCCGGCTTCGTCAACATGATGTATTGCATGAACCATCCCAAGCGCCTGGTTTTGACCCAGAGCGATTGCGCGGCGCTGAAGAATACGAGCTTTGCATCCGGCCAAGCCGACCTCGTGGCGCCCGAAGAGCCGGCTCCCGAGGTCGAGCTTTCGCCGATGGAGGAGTTCCTCCTCTATGGCTTTTCCGAAGGTATTCCCTTTGCCCAGATCGATATCCTGACGGCCGAGGACGTCGCTCAGATCCGGGAACTGCTCGGAAGTGCCAATGATGAATTTTGGGCGCCAGCGGCGCTCGTGCTCGGGCTGCGCGGCGATGCCGGCGATATCGAGCGGCTTATGGGCCTGGCGGAACGGGCTGCCGGATTCGACACGCCCGGAGCCTTCCGTGCGCAGACCTCGATTCCCGACGCGATCGCCTTTTTCATTATCCGCGGTCAAGCCGCGGGCCGGGACCTGGCAACGTCATTCCTGCTGACCGGCATTGATGTCGAGCGGGCGGCGGGCCGCGCCAATAACAACGAGGATGCCCCCCTTATTGCCCGCAGTTACTTGCGTGCGGCGGCTCTGACAGGCCAGCCCGACATTGCCGATGCCGCGCTCGAGATAGCAACGCAGCAGGTCGAAACGAGCGGCCGCTCCGATGTTTCAACCGCTTTGGGGGTCGATTTCCAGATCGAGGTCGCCGACCTCGCCCTGCGGGTGATGGATCAGGGGCTCGAGCCGGCGATCAACCAGCTGCCCTCGATCCGCGGCAATGCCATCGATCTGCTGCAACAGCGCAATCTGGAACAGCTGACCCTGCCCATCGTCCCCGAAACCCTCAGGGAGCTGGGGATCGACGGCGAGATTATGCAGCGCTTCCAATGAGATGGTGATGCGCGGCGGGAATCGGTCCCGCCGCCCATCACCGGATTTGATCGTATCCATCGTCAAAATCGGTTCGACCTTTGTTCTCCATGGGCGTAGCGTCCGGCGCGACGAAGGGGAATCGCCATGGCTTTGCGCGACTGGTTCTGGATCATCCTGCTGGGCGGGATTTGGGGGTGCTCGTTCATCTTCAACGCCGTCCTGATCCGCGAGATCGGGCCGCTGTGGGTCACCAGCTTCCGTGTGAGCATCGGCGCGCTCGGCTGCTGGCTGGCCATGCTTGCCCTTCGTAAGCCCGTGCCGCGAGACCCGGTGCTGTGGCTGCAGCTGGGGCTGCTCGGCGTCGTCGCCTATGCCATTCCCTTCGCCCTCTTTCCGCTGGCTCAGGCTCACCTGGCCAGTGGCGTGGCCGCCATCATCAATGCCCTGACGCCCATGGTCACGGCGGTGATGTCGCATTTCTGGATCGGTGGCGAGAAGGCGACACGGACCAAGTTCACCGGGGTCGCCATCGGCTTTGCCGGTGCCGCGCTGCTGGTGTCGCCTGCCCTCTCTTCCGGCGGAAATTCGCAACTCTGGGCCGTGGCTGCCTGTCTTGGCGCCACGCTGTGCTATGCCGTCACGCTCAACGTCACGCGCAGCTACAAGCATGTCGAGCCCACAGCCTTCGCCTCGATCGCCTTGACCGGGGCGGCCATCATCGCCGTGCCGATCGCCTTGCTGTCCGAGGGCGTCCCCGTCATGGTCAGGCCGGAAACCTGGGGCGCCGCCCTGGCCATTGGCCTGCTGTCGACGGCCTTTACCTTCCAGATCATGTATCGCATCCTGCCCCGCGTCGGCGCCACCAACTTCGCCACGACCACCTTCATCGCCCCGATCTCGGCGCTCATCCTGGGGGTGACCGTGCTGGGCGAAACCATCCTGCCTATCCAGGTCGCCGGCATGCTGGTGATCTTCCTCGGCCTGCTGTTCATCGATGGCCGTATCGGCAAAATCTGGCGCCGCGCTGCCGCATAGGCCGCACCACAAACGGAGAACTAGACATGCCCTTGCGCTACTGGCTGCTCATCTTCCTGCTCGGCGCCGTCTGGGGCTGCTCGTTCCTGTTTAACGCCATCCTGATCCGCGAGATCAGTCCGCTCTGGGTGTCGGCCGGTCGCGTCAGCATCGGCGCGGCCATCTGCTGGGTGTATTTCCTGGCCATGCGCAAGACCCTGCCCAATGACTGGCGCATCTATGCGCAATTGCTGGTGCTGGGCATTCTCAACTACGCCATTCCGTTCTCGCTCTTCCCTTTCGCCGAGCAGACCGTTGCCAGCTCCATCGTCGGCGTCATCAACGGCCTTACCCCAATGAGCACGGTGATCGTCTCCCAGCTCTGGCCCTCATTCATCGTGCGGAAGACGACGTTGGCGCC
>CBFGMY010000095.1:0-15350 GCA_965650055.1 uncultured Devosia sp. | reverse complement strand
AGCCGCGCACGCCGAACAGGATGTCGATATTGGCGAAGCGGCGACAGGCCATATAGAGCGCGTCGGCGAGGTCGGCGCGGTGCATCACCGCATAGGGGGAGCCGAAGCGCTGTCGCATGACGACGCCGAGTTCCAGCGTGACCAAGGGCGCGGCGCGGCGCCAGGGATAGATGTCGATGCCATCAGGTTCGAGGCTGCGGGCGGCCAGGGCATCGTCCAGCCCAAGATTGTTGAGGATTTTCCGGGCGTTAGGGCTGATCTGGAGACCGGCGCCGAACTCCGAGATGGTCTGGCTACGCTCGAGCACGACCACGGTGGCGCCGAATTTGGCGAGCGCCAGAGCGAGCGTGAGGCCGGTGATTCCAGCACCGGCGACATAATAGGTACGGCCGCTGCCGGGCATGGCCCGCGCTTAGGCGGCGTCAGCGTGGAAGATGGCGGAAAGCGGGTTGGAGGTACCGACGGCCAGCTTGGAGTTGAACACGTAATGCGTTGAACAATAAGGACAAACGATCTCGTTGTCCTTGCCCATGTCCAGATAGATATGGGGATGATCGAAGGGCGGCAGGGCTCCGACGCACTGGAATTCCTTGGACCCGACCTCGATCTGGCGAAGCCCTTCGGTATTGTGGAAATGGGGCGTGGTGCCGTGTGCCATGACGAGAAAACCTGTTTGATTTGGCCGGACCATATGCCAAGCACGGGGTGAAGAAAAGGGTTCATACCCGGCAGCATGCCGCAGGAATGCTGCTACTTTTCTTGCAGATTTCTCGGCCTTCGCCGCAAGCAACAGGATTCCGCTTTGCCCAGCTTCCAGTCCGACGGTTTGAACCTGGCCTACGAGGTGGCCGGTGCCGGCAAGCCGGTCTTGTGCATTCACGGCTTTGCCTCGAGCGGCAAGGTGAACTGGATCGACACCGGCTGGGTCGAGACACTGGTTGGGGCAGGGTATCGCGCCATCACGCTGGACAATCGCGGCCATGGCGGCTCGGACAAGCCCTATGATCCCGAGCGGTATTACCCAGCGGACATGGCGCGCGACGCCGTGGCGCTGCTTGACCATCTCGGCATCGCACAGGCCGCCGTGCTGGGCTATTCGATGGGCGCGCGGATCAGCGCGTTCATGGCCTATGAGCATGAGGAGCGTGTCGCCTGCGCCATTTTCGGTGGCATGGGGATGAACCTGATCAACGGGCTGAGCGATGGCAATGACATCATTTCCGGGCTCTTGGCGCCCGAGCTGGCGGGACTGACGCATCCGACGGCACGACAGTTTCGTATCTTTGCCGATCATACCGGGGCCGATCGGGCCGCGCTGGCGGCCTGCATGGAAACGTCGCGCCAGCCGATGGCGCGGGCCGATGTGCGGCGGATCAGCCAGCCGGTGCTGGTGGCTGTGGGTGAGGCGGACGAGATGGCCGGGCCACCCGGACCGCTGGCCGAGCTGCTGCCGCAGGGCGAGGCCTTCGTGATCCCCAAGCGCGACCACATGCGGGCCACGGGCGACAAGGCGTTCAAGACTGCGGCACTGGCATTCCTGAGCAGGACATTCGGCTAAGTGAGGCGATCGTGAACCAAATGGCGCGTCCGGGCTTTGTGTCGGAGCACAGAATGGCTTATATCGGTGTTTCTCGATGAAGCGGAGCCGGCCCATGTCCACCAGCGTCAGAAAATCGGCGGAGATCCAATCGATCGATCCCGTATGGGAAGCCGTGCGCGCGGGGGCGCAGCAGATCGTGGCGGCCGAGCCGTCGCTGTCGAACATGGCCATTTCGGCGATTCTGAACCACGACACCTTCGAACAGGCCCTGGCGCACCGGCTTGCAGCGCGCCTCGACCATGACGATGTGTCGGCGGATCTGATCCGCCAGGCCTTTGCCGAAACGATGGCGGATGCTCCCGAGATCGGGGAGCGCGCGCGCGTCGACCTTGCGGCGACGCTGGAGCGCGACCCGGCCTGCCACCGGGCCATCGAGCCGCTGCTGTTCTTCAAGGGCTACCAGGCCATCCAGACGCACCGCTTTGCCCATGCCATGTTCAAGGCCGGGCGGCGGGACTTTGCGCTTTATCTGCAGAGCCGGTCCAGCCAGGTGTTCCAGGTCGACATCAACCCAGCCGTACCGATGGGCAAGGGCATCATGCTCGACCACGGCACGGGCCTGGTCATCGGCGAGACCGCGGTCGTGGGTGATAATGTGTCGATGCTGCAGAACGTGACGCTGGGCGGCACTGGCAAGTCGGACCAGGATCGCCATCCCAAGATCGGCAATGGCGTGCTGATCGGGGCTGGCGCCAAGGTGCTGGGCAACATCATCATCGGCGATTGCTCGCGCATCGGCGCGGGTTCGGTCGTGCTCAAGGAAGTGCCCCCGCGGGTCACCGTTGCCGGCGTGCCGGCCAAGGTGATCGGCGCGGCGGGCTGCGCGCAGCCGGCGCTGGTCATGGACCAGATGGTCCTCGTCTACGACCTGCCGGCGCCGGGCGGCCATTCCTAGCGCCGGGCGATCCAGCCCAGCCGCGCATGCGAGCAAGCCCGCCAGCCGGGTTGTCACCGCTAAAATGCCACCGTTCAGGGGTTGTATGCCTTGCAACGGTGACTAGATTGCCGGCTCAACGCAAATCAGCAGGACACCGACAGTGAACCATCCCGAGATCATCAAGCTGCAGAAGTTCCTGCAACTGAAGTTCAACAACAAGAACATCGACGTGCGGCCGCGCGCCAAGCTAAACGATTCCGTCGAAGTGTTCATTGGCGATGAATCGATCGGGCTCATCCATGTCGACGACGAGGACGGCGACAAGTCCTACATCTTCAACATGTCGATCCTCGATATCGACCTGGACGAAGTGAGCTGAATGAAATGCCCCCGCGAAAGCGGGGGTTTGTTTGGGGTGGTGGCCGGCCTGCGGGTGCCGAACCGTTGGCACCCGACCTTGCTACCAGGCGCCGATGTGACTGAGCCAGCGTTGGATTTCCGCGTCGAACTGGCGCCAGGATTGGAGTGCGGTGGCGTCGAAGGTGTAGACCGCCGCGATGCCGCTGGGCAGGTAGACCGTGCGCACGCATTGCGCCACGCCGTCGGGGGCGACCGGCTCCACGCATTTGGCGACGAATGGGTCAGGCGAAAGCGCGTCGTACCAGACGCTTTCGCCGGCGTAACCATTGCTTGCCAGCATGGGCTTGCCCACGAGACCGGGCACACCGCCAAGAGTTTGTTCGGCGAACTGATGCAGGTAGACGCCATCGAGCAGGCGGGCGCTGGCGCGCGCGCGGCTGCGTGGGAGCAGCGTTATGTCCATGGGGATCGGGGTTTCCACACCCTCGGGCGCATAGAGAATGCGCAGGTCGATCTGGTTGGTGAATCCGTTGCGGATCTGCTCGCCATAGCGGAACCAGGCGGTGGGAATGGATAGCTCGCGCCCCGAAATGGTCTGCTGAATCGGCTCGGAATCATCGAGTGACGGGGCAGGGATGCGGGTGGCGCGGCCCAATTCGTCCACCAGGTAGGCGGCGCCGACGGCCAGCAGCAGCACCAAAACTGCAATGGCCGCAAGGTTATAGGCCAGCGACGACTGGCCGGAATGATGGCTGGCCGGAGCCGATTGAGAACGCATCTCCAGCATTAACCAGTTTCGCCGTGGGGAGGTGACAGCGCATTGGGCGGGCAATATGCTTAATGAAGGGTTAATGAGCGCGCTTGGGGCGCCTGCGGCGGGGACGAATTGGCATGACCAGGGAATTGCTGACGGCAGCGTTTTGTATTGCCACAGGCCTTTGCGTCGCAGGGGCGGGCACGCATCTCTACCAATGGCTGGCAAAGCAGCAGGCTATGCTGCGCTATGACGGCAAGACCTTCTTCAATTCCATGGGCAACCTGGCCATGAGCTTCATCTGCGGTCCGTACATCATGCTGCAGATGGGCTGGCGGCAGGAGGAGGGCGGCACCCTCTCCATGACGTCGGCGCTGGTTTCGGCGGTGGTGGCTTTCAGCTGGGCGTTTCTCACAGGGTTGCTGTTCCTGGGAGCCTATGTCCTAACCCGGTTCTAGCGGGCCTGCCGGCCCCATGCGTTTGAAAAACAATGAGGCCAGCTTCGGGTTACGAAGCTGGCCTCATTCATCAGACCCCTATCAGGGATAGGCTTTGGGCGGGGTCCGGAACTCTCGGAGCAGTGATACTGAGACGATGCTGGCCTGCAAACCGCGGGCTTCTGCGCTTCCGGTGCTCACGTACCAAAGTACGCTCCGCTCCGGTTCTCCAGGCCCGCCGTTTTCGGCTCAGCCTCGTCTCAGTCTCACTACTCCGTCGTGTCTCACTAAATCCTAGTTGATGGCGGCGGTGGCGGTGACGATGTCGCGGTTATCGATCATGTCGACCCACTGGCCGGCATTGGCCTGCGACTGGCGCTTGATGAACTTGTAGGGGGTCTGGCTCCACAGATCGATCGAGCCGACCTGGTTGTCTAGCACCAGGTCCCCGCGATCGGTGCGGACCATCAGCACGGCATGGCCTTCGCCATTGGCCTGCTTGACGACGGCCATCAGCAGCGTACTGGCCGGCCAGCCGGCATTGACCAGCTCGCGGCGCTTGGCCAGGGCGTAATCTTCGCAATCGCCATAGCCGTTGGGATAGGTCCAGAATTCGGCGACCTGATAGAGGTCCTGGTCGGTGACCGGCGCGACATGCTGGTTGACGCCGGCATTGACCGACAGCAGCTGCTGCCAGAGGCCCTCGGTGAGCGACACGAGCTCGACCGGGTGGGCATAGGCGCGGCATTCGTCGGGGCGGCTCTTGCAGAACTCGGCATGGCCCACCGGAATGCTGGTATTGCCGCCAACGGTCTGCACGAAAGCGACATTGGCGGTGTCGAACGCCTGGGTCGGACTGATGCTCGCAGCCAGTGCCATGAGGGCACCCATGAGCGCGGCTCCCAGTCCTTTCTTGTTCGAGTGCATTTATGTGATCTCCCTGATGGAGACCACGCTAAGGGGGCCGACTTAGGCCGGTCCGAAAACTACCACGCAGTTTTTATGCGTGTTTTATCGATGTGATTCCGGCAAAATTTACCATGCTGGCCAGGGGCTTGGCCGGGGCGGCTCAGCGATGGATTCCGGCGAGCACCCGGGCATAGAGCGCATCATCCTGACCGGCGCCCTGGCGACATTGCTTGGAGCCGATATGGATGGTGGTGACCTGATCGAGCGCTGTCGAGGTGTAGTGGAAGGACTCGGTCTCCTCGGCGCCCGGCGACATGTGCCAGTTCTGGTGGTGGGCGACGATGTTTTGGCCATCGGCATCGACGGCCAGCGCGGTGACGCAGACATAGTCGTCGTCCCGCGGATCGATGTCGGTCAGCCGCTGGGTGAGACGCAGTTCACCCTTGGCCAGATCGAGCTCGACGGACATGTCGACCCACTGGTCGCGCTTCCAGTCCCACTTTTGATGGTAAGGCGGGCATTGCAGAACGGCCCCGGCGGCCTGGCAGTCGGCGACCCGGATCTGTTGCCAGGCATAGCCGTCCCAGTCGCCGCGACCGTCAGCGAAGGCGCCATTGGAAGAGCCGAAGGAGAGCAGGGTGGCGGCCAGCGTGGCCAGGCCGGAGGCGCGGAGCATCGTTGTCATAAAACTATCATAGAGGCGTCGGGCGGGCAGGAGAATTCACAAGCGCGCGTAGCGCACCTGCCCGCAATGCAATCAGTTCATGCGCAGGTTCTGCTGGATGACCGTCAGCATTTCCTGGGCCGAGGCGAATTCCACGGCGACCCCGTTCTGGAAATGGCGGACGACGCGCGCGCGCATGCGGCCCAGCGTGATCGGCGTGCCCATGGCAGGGCGCACGTCGAGCTCGACCGCGGCACCCGAGAGCGAAATATCGATGATCTTGCAATTGTAGCGGCGGCCATCGTCGAGCACGACGGTGGAGTGGCGGATATCGGGCACCACGCGCTCGTGGCGCCGGTCCTCGGGTAGGTTCAGCACATCCTTGTTGGCCAGCCAGGTGAGCTGGGCCGCCATCTTGTCGCGCTTGCGCGGCGAGGCGGAGATGTCCATCAGGAAGCCGCCTTCCATGGGGCTCAGGACCGTGCCCTCGATGCGGCCAACGAGATCGACATAGGCGATGACTTTTTCGCCCGCCTCGCCTGAAACCGGTGCGATGACCAGCGCGTCGCCGGGGGACATTTCCAGGATCTGGCAGGGAAACTCGCGGCGGTCAGCCAGCATGTAGCGGCCGAGCACGGATACCTTCACGCGCTGAAACTTGTTCGGCTCCGCGCGGGTGCGGGCCGGGGCAATGAACTGCGGGGAGGTGAGGTCGTCGCTGAGCATTCGCCGGACCACTGACGCTTGTGTTTCCAAGGCAAGCTAGCTGGTCTTGGTTAACGCAAGGTATTGCGGCCGGCCATATTGCGCAGTCGAACACTGCGCAAATTGACCCGATCGGAGAGAGGAATTGCTTACTGACGGCCGCCGTCGATGACCGCCAGATGCGCATAGCGGCGGGCTGTGCGGCCATAGACTACGGCAGGCATGGCGACGGGGCTCGAGGCGCCGGCAAAACCGCCCTCATTGACCACATTGGCCGATACTTCGCGCACCGAATCTTCCATCGCCACATCGTCCGGCCAGATCAGGCGGAGGCCGGTAATCCGCTGCTCGAGAATGGGCTGGACGCCCAGCCAATAGGGCTCGTCGAGGGCCGTCATGGCGCCGAGCAGGCGGGTATGGGTCGAGCCGTTGTGGCGGAGCGGCATCAGGATGGTTTCGAAGCTGACCTTGGTGTGCATTGCCGTGCTGCCCTGGAACGTCACCAGCGCGACAGCGTGGTCCTCGGTGACGGCGCGGAGCAGGGTCTCCATCGCGTCATGATCGCGTTCGTGCCAGAGTGCCGAGAAGGAGCGGCCCTTGAGCTCGCGGCAATAGCTGGTGCACAGGTGGCTACCGGCGAGGCGGAAGGAGAATTTCTCACTCTCGTCGAGCTCGAGAATGAAGGTATTGGCCAGGGCGTCGCGAATGCGCGTGGGGTCGATATCCTTGCGGTCAGGGGCACTGCGCGCGCCGCGGATGGAATTCCAGTAGTCGTAGAGCGTCCTGGTGCTCGTTTTCTGCATATTCTTGCCCGCCACGTCCAATCGGGCGCTCCCCTCTGGGAACGCGACCGCTGCAGGTCGACATTGGCAAAAGCGCGGGGCAAAAGCGCCCTTAAAGAATAGTTAAGGTTAACGTCGGCGGCCCGATGTGGAAAAGAAGAGCGTAACGGGCGCGGCGCCAGCGAGTCGGAGGGAAATGATGAGTGAACAAGGTCAGCCCCCGGTAAATCCCCGCCAGCCAGCGCGGGAGCCGATCTTCCTGCTGCCGGGCGATGTGAGTGCGTTCATCGGGGTGCTGGTGGCCATTCACCTTGCGTCAACCCTGGTGCTTAACCAGGCCGGGCAGATGCAACTGGTGTTCTGGTTCGCGTTCCAGCCGCTGCGTATCATTGCGGGACTGGACGACCTGTCACTGGCGGTGCCCCTGATCTGGACGCCGTTCAGCCATGCCTTGCTACATGCGGGCTGGGAACATCTTTTGGTCAACAGCGCCTGGTTTGCCATTTTTGCGACGCCGGTATCGCGGCGCTATGGGGCAGGGCCGATGATGGCGATTTTCTTCATCTCGGCCGCAGCCGGCGCCGCGCTGTTCGCGGCGACGACGCTCTATTCGGGGTCATACCTGATCGGCGCGTCCGGCGGGGTGGCGGGCCTAACCGGGGCGGCGGTGCGCTTCATTTTCCAGCCGGTGATCGTGGCGCAGCATCCCGAAACCGGGGAGCGCGTGATGGTTGGCCGGCGCCTGGCGTCGTTCGGCGACTTGTGGCGCGACAGCCGCGCGCGGTTCTTCGTGCTGATCTGGGTCCTGCTCAACGCCGCCGTGCCGCTGCTGCCGCTGCTGACTGCCACGCAGATGTCCGTCGCCTGGCAGGCGCATCTGGGCGGATTTTTCGCGGGCTTGCTGATCGTTGGGCTGTTCGAGCGGAAGAGCTAGCGGCCTAGCGGTAGACCTCTTTTGGATCAAAGAGCCTGGGCAGACCTCTATCCTCCAGCACGGCCTTGCCGTCGGCCACGACGACGCGGCGATAAAAGCAGGTCTTGCGTCCGGTGTGGCAGGCGGCGCCGTGGCCTGACTGCTCCACCAGAATCTGGATCGCGTCCTGGTCGCAGTCGACACGAATTTCCACGACTCGCTGCAGCTCGCCGGAAGTTTCTCCCTTTTTCCAGAGCTTGCTCCGGCTTCGGGACCAGTAGTGGACGTATCCGGTCTCCATGGTCTGGCGCAGGGCCTCGGCGTTCATGACGCCAACCATCAGCAATTCGTTGGTCCCAGCTTCCACCGTGATCGCCATGACGGTGCCACTGGCGTCAAATCGGGGAGCGAAGGTCGAGCCCTCGTCGCGCTGTTCATGGGTCAGGGTGGCAGGGTCGGCAAAGAGCTGGGTCATGACCCTACATATCGCCAGGCGATTGGCTAATCCAGCCGGATCGGCACCCATACTTCGACGAGGCCGTTGCCGCTGAAGGAATCGTGCTCGGGGCCGTAGCGTTCGAAATTGGGGCCGCCGGTGGGGATGAGCGCGCTGTTGGGGAAGTAGTGCGCCCAGATGGAGTAGGCGGTGCGCCGCATGGTCGAGATATGGCCCTGATGGGCGAACACTGCGTAGCGCTGGGCCGGGATGTCGATATAGGCCATGCCCTCGTCGAGATCGGCTTTTGCCGATACCTCGACGCCGGCAAGGTAGCCGAAGCTGCAATCTTCCTCGAAATCGGCGACCACGCCGTAGGTGGTGTTGCCGACCTGGCCGGGCATGTTGCCGATATGGGGCGCAAAGCGCTGCCAGAGGGCGGGAATGCCCTGGTTGGTGTCGAAGGTGTAGCGTTCGCTGAAGCCGGCAATCCGCAGCGGCGCGCCGTCGACGATGCGCGGCTCGGGCAGGGTGGTCAGCAGGGTTTCGTCGATGCGCAGCGGCTCGACCAGCAGCGCCGGATCGGCAATGCCCTGGGCGCGCAATTGCTCGGGCGTCTGGCCGAAATGGTCGCGGAAGGCGCGGGTGAAGGCCTCGTGCGAGGCGTAGCCGACATCGAGTGCCACGGCGAGGATGTCGGGGGCGCCATCGAGCAGTTTACGGGCGGCCAGGGTCAGGCGGCGACCGCGCACATAGGCCATGACGGGCTGGCCAGTGATGGTGCCGAAGCTGCGCGACAGATGAAAGCGCGAAACGCCGCCCACATCGGCGATGTCGTCGAGGGTGATTTCCTCGGCGAAACGGGTTTCGATGAACCAGATGGCGCGTTCGATGAATTGCATTGGCTTGCCCGACGTGATGTTCGGATATGCCAGCTTAGCGCACGCGGCGCTTGACCGCGATTGCGGTCAGCGCTTGATCATGGCGAAGAAACGGTCCTGTTCGACGCGGTCTTCGGCAAAGACGCCGGTGAAGCGGTGGGTGATGGTCGAGGCGCCGTGGGCGCGGACACCGCGCATGGACATGCACATGTGCTCGGCTTCGAGCATGACGGCGGCGCCACGGGGCCCCAGGTTTTCATTGATGGCGTCGATGATCTGCGCTGTCATGTTTTCCTGGGTCTGGAGGCGCAGGGCGAAGACATCCACCAGCCGCGCCAGCTTGGAAAGACCCACCACGCCGTCATGCGGCAGGTAGGCGATGTGCGCCTTGCCGACAAAGGGGACCATGTGATGCTCGCAATGCGAGCTGAACGGGATATCCTTGACCAGCACGATGTCGTCGTAGCCCCCGACCTCCTTGAAGGTCTTGGAGAGGATGGCTTTGGGATCCTGCGCGTAGCCGGCGAAGAACTCGCCGAAGGCGCGGGTGACGCGGCCGGGAGTCTCCAGCAGTCCTTCGCGGGTCGGATCATCGCCGGCCCAGGCAAGCAGGGTCCGGACAGCGGCCTCAGCTTCTTCCTGCGTCGGACGCGGGAAGTGGGCAACAGACGTGGAGGTGAGGGTGACGCCGATCGGCTTGGTACGGGCATCCATCGAGTTGGCTCCTTCCGCCTGGCCATTCTATGAGACCATGACGTTTGGGGACCATCGATTGCGACACAACCCTGACAGTCCGCTTGGGACGTCCTATATAGGGGTGTGTGACGACGGTCACAAGAAACAGAATTGTGCGTTTGATGGAACTTAGCGATCTCTATTCCGAAAGGATACTCGATCTCGCCGGCAACGCGGTGCAGCCGGGACGGCTGGCCGAGGCGGATGCCAGCGCGCGCAAGGTCAGTCGGGTCTGTGGTTCGGTGATCGAAGTGGACGTCGTGGTGCGGGACGGTGTCATCGCCGATTATGGCCACGAGATTTCGGCCTGCGCGCTGGGCCAGACCTCGGCGGCGGTGGTGGCACGGGAGATCGTGGGCACGCCTGTTGCCGAGTTCCGGCAGGTGCGCGAGCAGATGCATGCCATGCTCAAGGATGGTGGGCCGCCACCGGCGGGCAAGTGGGGCGACCTGCGTTTTCTCGAGCCGGTGCGGGAGTATCGCGCCCGGCACATGTCGACGCTGCTGGTGTTTGATGCGGTGGTTGAGGCGCTGGAAAAAGCCGAGTCGATTGAATCGGTTAGAGCTGCCAGCTGATGGATCGAGTCACCGGGATGGTCTGGCGGGTGGTGGACCTGCCGTTCAAGATCGTGGCGGTCTTGCTGATCACTATCTATCGTTACACGCTGTCGGCCTTTGTGGGGCGGAGCTGCCGGCACTTGCCGACCTGCTCGGAATATACAAGCGACGCGATCTGGAAATTTGGCTTCTGGCCGGGCGGCTGGATGGGCCTGGCGCGGTTCGTGCGCTGCCGGCCGGGTGGAACGCATGGCTATGACCCGGTGCCCGAGGCGCTGCGTGAGGCCGCACGGTGGTATGCGCCGTGGGGGTATGGGCGGTGGCGGTGACTGCTTGAGCGACGCTATTACTTGAAGAATTTTTTCTCGACAATCTCGCCATTACTGAGATCAATCTCACACAGGTGAGACGAGAAACAGTAGGCCCGCAATGGCCTTCTCGAATGAATTCGATAGTAATAATCTACGTCATCGGGAAACTCGGCCTCCCAAATGAGCCGACCATCGTACGAATACGCGACCAAGTTCTTGATTGCCGGCGCTCCGGCCCGCCTGCGTTCTCGATAAGTGGGGTCCGTCAAATAGTCATCCGGATTCAGCAGGACTACGACCCGTGTTCCATCGTCATAGGCGTCAACCACTGACCAAGGCGTGGTAAAGACGTGATCGCCGACCCTGATCTCCGAACCATCGAATGACAGGGTCACGGTGACTTTGTTCTCCGGGCTGGAAGGCGCGGTGGCCCGCTATGACTGTAGTGCGGTGGTTTCGCCCCAGCAACACGCCCATACTGGAATTGTTCGGCAATCGTGCTAGACAGGCGCCCTTGTAGCGATTTCCGCTGCATATCATCCATTTCTGGAGACCTAAAATGACGATCAAGGTGACGTTCCCCGACGGTGCAGCTCGCGACTATGCGCGTGGCACCACCGGGACCACCGTGGTCGAAGGCATCTCCAAGAGCCTGGCCAAGAAGACGGTGGCGATGCGCTGGAATGGCGTGTTGTCGGACCTGTCGGACGCGCTGGAAGAAGACGGCAGAATCGAGTTCGTGACGCGCGACAGCGGGTCCAAGGACGTGCTGGAGCTGATCCGGCACGATGCCGCACACGTGCTGGCGGAGGCTGTGCAGGAGCTGTGGCCGACGACGCAGGTGACGATCGGTCCTGTGATCGAGAACGGCTTCTACTACGACTTCAAGCGGGACGAGCCGTTCTCGGAAGAGGATTTCCCGGCCATCGAGAAGAAGATGGCGGAAATCATCGACCGTGGTGCGGCTTTCACCAAGGAAGTCTGGACGCGCGACCAGGCCAAGGCTTTCTTCAATGCCCGTGGCGAGAACTTCAAGGTCGAGCTGGTCGATGCCATTCCGGCCGACCAGTCGCTCAAGATGTACAAGCAGGGCCAGTGGATCGATCTTTGCCGTGGGCCGCATATGCGCACGGTCAAGGATGTCGGCGTGGCGTTCAAGCTGACCAAGGTGGCCGGCGCCTATTGGCGTGGCGACAGCAACAATCCGGTACTGAGCCGCATCTACGGCACGGCCTTTGCGACCCGGGAAGAGCTCGACGCCTATCTCCACATGATGGAGGAGGCCGAAAAGCGCGACCATCGCAAGATCGGGCAGGAGATGGACCTCTATCACTTCCAGCCGGAAGCGCAGGGGTCGGTGTTCTGGCATCCGAAAGGCTATGTGCTCTACAACCAGATGGAGGCCTATATCCGCCGCCGTCTGAATTCGTCGGGCTATGTGGAGGTGAAGACCCCGCAGCTGATGAGCTCCAAGTTCTGGGAGGCCTCCGGCCACTGGGGCAAGTATCGCGAGAACATGTTCGTGGTGCCTGACGAAGTGCCGGGGACGGAAGAGGAAGGGCCGGTGCTATCAGGCAAGGGCGAGCTGATGGCGCTCAAGCCGATGAACTGCCCGGCGCATATCCAGATCTTCAACCAGGGCATCAAGAGCTACCGCGATCTGCCTCTGCGGATGGCGGAATTCGGCTGCTGCCACCGCAACGAAGCGCATGGTGCCCTGCACGGACTGATGCGCGTTCGGCAGATGACGCAGGACGACGCGCATATCTTCTGCCGCGAAGACCAGATCCAGAGCGAGACCGAGCACTTCGTGCATCTGCTCTATTCGGTCTATGGCCATATGGGCTTCGACAATGTCGTCATCAAGCTGGCGACGCGGCCGGAGAAGTTCGGCGGCACCATCGAGCGCTGGGATGCGGCCGAGAAGGCGCTGGGCGATGCCCTGCGCGCGACCGGCTACGACTTCGAGATCGCCGAGGGCGAGGGCGCGTTCTATGCGCCAAAGCTCGAATTCCACCTCAAGGACGCCATCGGGCGCTCGTGGCAGGTGGGAACGCTGCAGCTCGACTATGTGCTGCCGGAACGTCTGGACGCGACCTATGTCGCCGAAGACGGTTCGCGCCAGTATGCGGTGATGCTGCACCGGGCGATCCTGGGTTCGCTCGAGCGGTTCATCGGCATGATGATCGAAAGCTATGCCGGCAAGATGCCGATGTGGCTGGCGCCGACCCAGGTGGTCGTCGCGACCATCGTTTCGGAAGCGGATGACTATGCCGCCAAGCTGGTGAACCAGCTCAAGGCGGCCGGCATCCGCGCCGAGCTCGACGTGCGCAACGAGAAGATCAACTACAAGGTGCGCGAGCACTCGGTCGGCAAGGTGCCGCTGATGTTCGTGGTGGGCAAGCGCGAGGCCGAGGAGGGCACCGTTTCGGTGCGGCGCCTGGGCACCGAGGGCCAGAAGGTGGAGCCAAGCATGGACGCGATCGTCGCGCTCATGGCCGAAGCCACCGCGCCTGATCTCAAGGCCGCAAAGGCCGCCTGATGCCGCAGCGTCCATCCAACCGCGAGATCAAGGCCCTGACGCATCTTGGCGAAGAGAATGCGTTGGGGCCCGACGACTTCAAGGATATCGGCGAAAAAACCTTCGCCGGCATGCTGAAGAAGGGCTGGGTCGTGGAAGCCGAAGGGTTGCCGGGGAAATACCGGGCAACCATCAAGGGTCTGACGATCCACGAGGGTGAGATCATCTTCGCGGGTCGGTATCGGAACTAGAGCACGCTTCTAACCCGCCCAAGCGGCCATCTAGCGCGGTTTTCTCCGCTTCCGGTGCTCACGTACAAAATGTACGCTCCGCTCCGGTTCTCGAAAACCATGCTATCTGACTCGCCTGGGCGGGCCATAAACGTACTCTGGTGCCCGAAGCGAACATGGCCGATCCCATCGTCATCACCCGCTCCATTTCCATCGATCCCTCCGAGATCGAGGAGAGCTTCGTGCGCGCTTCCGGGCCGGGCGGGCAGAATGTCAACAAGGTGTCGAGTGCGGTGCAGCTGCGTTTCGACCTGGCGAACTCCCCCAATATTCCGGAGGGGATGAAGCGGCGCGTGGCGGTGTTGGCGGGCAAGCGGCTGACCAAGGATGGCGTCATCGTCATCATTGCCAATTCGCATCGCGACCAGCCGATGAACCGGGCCGATGCGCTGGAGCGGCTGGTTGGGCTGCTGGTCGAGGGCTCGCATGTGCCCAAGGCGCGGGTGGCGACGCGGCCGACGCTGGCATCCAAGCGCCGCCGGCTCGAGGGGAAATCGATCCGCTCGGAGGTCAAGAAACTGCGCGGCAGCCCATCGGACGCGCAGTAGCGATGGGCGTTTGGGCGGCGACATGCCCCGGGGCTGTCGCTATCGTGGCCGGACCGCCGCCGAAGCAGGGAGCCGAGGGAAGCGCGTGAAGATATTGGTTACCGGCACGGCCGGATTTATCGGGTTTCACCTGGCTCGCCGACTGCTGGCAGAGGGCCATGTGGTGACCGGGTATGATGGCATTACCGAATATTACGACCCCGCGCTGAAGCAGGCGAGGCTGGCGCTGCTGGCCCGGGAGCCGGGCTTTGTGGAGGTCAGGGGCATGCTCGAGGATGCCGTGGCGCTCGAGGGGGCGGTGGCGGCCAGCGAGGCCGAAGTGGTGGTGCATCTGGCTGCACAGCCCGGCGTGCGATACAGCCTCGAACATCCGCAGAGCTATATTCAGTCCAATGTGGTGGGCACGGCCAATCTACTGGAAGCCTTGCGGCGCCACCCGCCGCGGCACTTCATTTTCGCCTCGACCAGCTCGGTCTATGGCGGCAACAGCAAGCTGCCATTTGCCGAGGCCGACCGGGCCGACGCGCCGCTATCGCTCTATGCCGCGACCAAGAAGGCCGGCGAGGCGATGGTGCATTCCTATGCGCATCTGTTCGGGATTTCCTCCACCTGCCTGAGATTCTTCACCGTCTATGGACCGTGGGGGCGGCCCGATATGGCGGCGATCAAGTTTGCCCGGGCGATCATGGAGGGGCGGCCGATCGACGTGTACGGCCATGGCGCGATGCGCCGCGACTTCACCTATGTGGATGACCTGGTCACGGTGATCGGCCGGCTCATCGGCCTGCCGCCCGAGCTTGGAAAGCCGGTGGCGCATGACAGTCTTTCGGCGGTGGCGCCATTTCGCAGCGTCAACATTGCGGGCGGACAGCCCACCGAACTGATGGATTTCATCCGCGCGATCGAGCGGGCGGCGGGGCGCCCGGCGCAGCTCAATCTCCTGCCGATGCAACCGGGCGATGTGGTGGAGACGGCGTCCGATACGACGCTGCTGCGCTCGCTGATCGGGGAGCTGCCGGAGACCAGCATCGAAGCGGGGGTTGCCGGGTTCTTCTCCTGGTTCAAGACCT